>NZ_JANSJI010000243.1:0-2137 GCF_047462475.1 Synechococcus sp. H55.11 | reverse complement strand
GGGAGAGGGGCTGGGGGTGAGGGGTTAGACTATGGGATCAGGTTTCCGGTTGGGATCCCGGATCCAGTCCAAAAGCAGCGGGTTGACCAGCTCGGGGGCTTCGTCTTGGGGGCAATGGCCAACTCCTGGCAAGGGGATGAACCCCACCACGCAAGGGAACCCCGCCAGGGCCCGCCCCAGGGCAATGGGTTCCCAGGGATCCGCTTCCCCCCACAGGATCAAGACGGGGCAGGCGAGCTGAGGCAAGAGATCTTCTGCCAAAGGCCCTTGAGAATAGCGCACAAAAGCCAAAAAGACCTCTGCCGCTCCTGGCTCCAAAGCCGGCTTGAGCAAAAGCTGGATCAGTTCCTCGGTAACGGCTTCTTTGCGTCCGTAGGCCTGGAGGAGGATGTTGCGAATGGCCTTGGGTTGAGCTATCTGGGCGAAGAAAAAACGACCAAAGGGGGGCCACCCCAGCAGGGATTGGAGCAGGGGAGTGGTCCAGCGGCGCAGCCAGGAGATTTGCGCTCGTTTCCGCTCGTGCAGCAGCCGCAGCGAGGGATCCAACATCGCCACTCCCAAAACCTGCCCCGGATCCAGAACCGCCGCCTGCAAAGCCACAATGCAGCCAATCGAGTTGCCCACCAGATAGGCCGGCTGGCCCATCACCTCGCGCACAAAATCTGCCACCAGGGATCCCCAGGTCTCGAAGGTGTAGGGCAGAGGCGAGCCGGGCAGAGGCTTGGCGGATCCCCCAAAGCCCAACAGATCGACCGCGTACACCCGACAGTGCTGCCCCAGCTCCGGCAAATTTTTCCGCCAATGGTCGCTGCTGGCCCCAAAGCCATGGATCAGCAACACCGCCGGGCCGGCAGATCCCGACTGCTGATAGCGAATGGACTGGTCACGCCAGAGCCAGCGGTGCTCTGCAATGGGGGGTGCGGTGGGCAAAGGAAGCATGGGGAGCCTCTGGCTTCGCGTCAACGTTGCGATCTTAAATCTCTTTGTAAGTTTCCGGGGGAGGCTGGGCAATACTGGCAGTTGAGGGTTTTGCGGTGGGTCGGCTTTGATTTGGCTGGTTGGCCTCGGCTTGTTCGGCAGCGCTTTTTGCCTCTTTTGGGGACAGTTGTTGGTGGGCAAGTTGCTGCTGCCGCTGTGGGGAGGATCCCCCCTGGTGTGGAACACCTGCCTGGCTTTTTTCCAGGTCACCCTGCTGTTGGGCTACCTGTGGGCAGACCGGCTGGGGCGTGGGTTGCATCCCAGGATGGGCGTGCTGATCCAGGGGATCTTGCTGCTGATGGGGCTGAGGCTTTTACCCTTTCAATTTGGGCTCTGCCTGCAGCCGGAAGGAGCGTGGCCCCCTCTCGCCCTCTTGGCAGACCTGGCTTTGGGAGCTGGGGTGCCGCTGTTTCTCCTGTCGGCGACGGCGCCATTGCTGCAACGGGGGTTGGCGGCAAGAAAGGGCGCGGAGCAACAGGGGCTGCGGGATCCCTATTTTCTCTATGTGGCCAGCAATGCCGGCAGTTTGGCGGGGCTGCTGGGTTACCCGCTGCTGCTGGAGCCCCGGCTGTCTTTGGCTGGGCAAACTCACCTGTGGACGGGATCCTACGCGCTGGTGGCAGCCCTGGTGCTGCTGAGCGGGGTGGGGCTGTTGGCGTCAGCGGCCCAGAGCACTGTGGGGGATCCCGACCCAGGATCCTTGGCAGTCTCCTGGGGAGAGCGCTGGCGCTGGGCGGGGCTGGCTTTTTTGCCGGCAGGCCTGTTGGTGGCGGTCACCACTTTGCTGACCACCGACGTGGCGGCGGTGCCCCTGTTGTGGGCCATCCCCCTGGGGATTTATCTGCTGACATTCATGCTGGCTTTTGGGGGTATCCACCCCAGGAAGTGGATGTTGGGAACAACGGCTCTTCTGGCCTGCGGGGCAGTGGGGGCCCAGGTCTTGGGCTGGGTGAGGCCCGGTTTTTTGCTGCTGCTGCATCTGGTCACCTTTGGGCTGGTAAGCTGGGGCTGCCACAGCCAGTTGGCCTGCCGGCGCCCGCCGGTGGAGCAGTTGACGCAGTTTTACCTGTGGTTGGCTTTGGGGGGGAGCTTCTGTCTCTAATACACCTCTCCGCGCCCACCAGACAGGCAGAACTGTCGTATGCCGGGCGGGGCGGGT
>NZ_JANSJI010000242.1:0-939 GCF_047462475.1 Synechococcus sp. H55.11 | reverse complement strand
CACCCACGCCAACACCGGCTCCGACTGCCCCGACTTTTGCCAAGGCATTTAGCCCCACCTCAGTGGCCGCCGGCCCCACTGCCAAAACAACCCTGACCTACACAATTACCAACACAGCCGCCTTGCCCCTGACCGGCCTCTCTTTCTCCGATCCGCTACCTGCCGGCTTAATTGTCGCCACTCCCAATAACTTGAATAATGGCTGTGGTGGGACGGTGGCCGCTCCGCCAGGGGCAAATTCCATCTTGCTGGTCAACGGCTCGTTGGCAGCTAACGCCAGTTGCACCATCAGCCTGGATCTTCAAGTTACGGCCACCACAGCGGGATCCTTGACCAGCCCAGCAGTAGTCCTCAGCAGCAACCAGGCGCCCAATGCTACCGCTGCTGCTATCAACCTGGCGGTAACGGTGCCAGCTCCCACCTTTACCATGGCCTTTTCTCCTAACCCGCTTGGCCCACTTGGCCCGGCCCCTGTTACCGGCACTGGAACGCTCACCTTTACCATCACCAACAACGCCGCTATACCCTTGACCGGTGTGAGCTTTAGCCACACCTTGCCGGGAGCGCCGTCTTTGACAGTAGGGCCTGGCGTACCTCCTCCCTTACCTGCTACCTGCGGTGCTGGAGCTAATCTCGCAGCTAACGTGGGTGGGAACACCATTCAATTCACCGGAGGGTCAGTGGCTGTAGGCGGAACCTGCACAGTCACTATCCCCGTGCAGACGGCTCCCTTGCCAGCACCCGGCACCTACTCTTACCCCAACTCCCCTGTCACGTTGAACAGCACGCAGGCGGCTCCTGTTCAGGCCGGGCCTGTTACTTGGACAGTGGTGGTGAACTAGTCCTTCAAAAGCAGCTCGGCAATTTGAATGGCGTTGAGGGCTGCTCCTTTGCGGATCTGATCCCCGCACAGCCACAGCTCTAGGGCTTTGGGCTCGG
>NZ_JANSJI010000241.1:0-4362 GCF_047462475.1 Synechococcus sp. H55.11 | reverse complement strand
TAAAGAATTCCTCGGCCTGGCCGTGGGGAGAGTGCCAAGCATGTTAGAAGTGAATCAAAATGAGATCACGATAGGAGCCTGGTTTGCCTGTCGTCTGTTGTTGTCATAGTGGCTGAATACCATGCTGGATCCCCTTTTGGAAGAGAAAATCCGTGACCAAATCCGCACCCACAAGGTGCTGATCTACATGAAAGGCACCCCAGAGATGCCCCAGTGTGGGTTTTCCTATGCCGCCGTTCGTGTGCTGGAGAGTCTGGGCTTTCCCTACACGGCGATCAACGTGCTCGAGGATCCCGAAATTCGTCAGGGGATCAAAGAGTTTTCCAACTGGCCTACTATCCCGCAGATCTATATTGACGGCGAGTTTGTGGGCGGCTGCGACATCCTGCAAGAGATGCACGCCCGCAACGAGTTGCGCCCTCTGGTCGAGGCGGCTTTTGCCAAGGCCGGCGCCCAACCTTGAGGGCCGCAGGGGATCCCATGCTCACCTCGGATCGCCTGCGACAGCTCTTGGCTGAGAAGCTGCAAGCCCTCTACGTCCACGTGGAGGACGAGTCGCACCGCCATGCTGGCCATGGGGGACGGCAACAGGGATCCGGGGGGCACTACCGCGTGCAGGTGGTGTCGCCCCTGTTTGCCGGCAAAACTCCTCTGCAACGGCATCGCCTGGTGTACGCCGCCCTGGCCGAACAGATGGGTCAGGGCATTCATGCACTGGCGTTGCAAACTTACAGCCCCGAAGAGGTCTCTGCAGAAGGGATCCCTAAGCAGATCGGCTAGCATAGGGGGCAAGATTGCGGCCCTGTTGGGGCAGAGGAGGGAGCATGGCAACTCTGTTGGCCACCTGGCTGATGTCAGCCTTGAGCGTGATGATTTTGGCTTGGCTTTTGCCCGGGATCCACGTCTCTGGGTTTGGGGGTGCTTTGGTGGCAGCTCTGGCCATTGGCCTGGTCAATGGTTTGGTGAGGCCGTTTCTCCGGTTGATTACCCTGCCGATTACAGTTCTTACCCTGGGTTTGTTTTGGCTAATTTTGAACGGCATTTGCCTGGCCATCGCCGACAAGCTGGCCGGGGATGCCTTCAATATCGATAACTTTGGTTGGGCGTTCCTCGGCGCGATAGTACTTTCCGTCGTCAGTGGCTTGGTTCAGCGTGTTTTTGAGCAAGGTGTGCAGAGCTAACTGTTCCGTAGCCATAGAAGGCCGGAGTCGATACTATTTTCTCAGAAAAATTGAGGCAATGCTTTCTCTTCAGTAACCCCTAAAGATCAACCTAGATTCTTAGTTAACAATTGTCCAGAAAAGTTTTTTGAAGGTTTAGGCACCCAGAGGGTTTGCCAGTCCACAGTTTGCTAATACGAAGGAAATATTGCCAGCAAGCATCTCACAAAAGTTTTTGCGTCAGCTTTATCTGAGGCTATTTGTTAGGAGTGCTGAACAAATGGAATCCTTAATCTGCGATTAGGAGCTGATGGGTATGAAGGCGTTGCTGCTCTATCCCCGCTTTCCCAAGTCTTTCTGGTCTTACAATCGCACCATCGAGATGGTGGGGCTAAAAGCGCTGATGCCGCCGCTGGGCCTGATCACCGTTGCCGCTCTGTTGCCCCAGGATTGGGAGATTCGCTTTGTGGATCGCAATGTCGCCCCCGAGACGGAGGCCGATTGGCAGTGGTGCGACCTGGTGATCCTGTCGGCCATGCTGGTGCAGAAGCAAGACTTTCACGCACTCATTCGCAAAGCGGTGCAGTTGGGCAAAAAAGTAGCTGTGGGCGGCCCCTATCCGACTTCTGTGCCCCAAGATGCCCTGGAATCCGGGGCTCACTATTTGGTTTTGGACGAAGGAGAAGAGACCATACCGGCTTTTGTCAAGGCTCTAGAATCTGGGCAAGAAGCGGGCATTTTTCGAGCCACAGAAAAGCCAGACGTCACCCAAAGCCCCCTGCCGAGATTTGACCTGCTGCGCATGGATCAATACTTCATGATGTCGGTGCAATTCTCGCGGGGTTGCCCCTTTAATTGTGAGTTTTGTGACATCATCTCTCTTTATGGGCGCAAGCCGAGAACCAAGGAGCCAAGCCAAATGCTGGCCGAGCTGCAAGCCCTCTACGACCTGGGCTGGCGAGGCTCGATTTTTGTGGTAGATGACAACTTTATCGGCAATCAGCGCAACGTCAAGCGATTTTTACGCGAGCTGATCCCGTGGAGCAAGGAGCATAACTATCCATTTACCTTTATGACAGAGGCTTCTGTCAACCTAGCTGAAGATGAAGAGTTGATGCAGTTGATGGTAGAAGCGGGGTTCTATGCGGTCTTTCTGGGTATTGAGACCCCAGACCAAGACAGCTTACAGATGACTCAAAAGCTACAGAATACCCGCCACCCCCTGGTAGAGGCTTGTCGCAAGATCAACGATGCCGGGCTGTTGATCTACGCCGGGTTTATTCTGGGCTTTGACGGAGAGCGGCCAGGTGCGGGGGAGCGCATCCAGGCTTTTGTCGAGCAGACCGGTATTCCTCAGCCGATGTTGGGGATTTTACAGGCTCTACCCAACACCCAACTGTGGAATCGCCTCAAAAAAGAGCAGCGGTTGCTGGAGGGGATCGGCGTCACCGAGTTTGGGGATCAAAACACGCTGATGAACTTTATTCCCACCCGTTCTCCATCTGAAATTGCCCGGGAATATCTGGAAAGTTTTTGGAAGTTGTATGAGCCGGCGCGATATCTCTCTCGCTGTTTGCAACAGTGCCTGAGTATCGGCACTAAAGTAGGTCGGCAACAAGCAATGCGGCTGCCCCTTCACAAAGGGATCTATCTGCTTCTACAACTCATCTGGCGGCAAGGGATCCTTCATCCCCAAATTCGCGCCCAATTTTGGCAACAGCTATGGACGATCTGGCGCCAGAAACCGAGCCTGCTGAACCTATATCTGGGCCTCTGTGCTGCGGGGGAGCATTTTTGGGAATATCGAGAACTGGCGCGCGCCCGCCTCAGCCAACAACTGGGATACGATCCTTTGCTGGCCAGCTCATCATAATCTCCGGGCGGGGCCGATGCGGCGACGACAGTTGGCGGTGATGGGGCTGGGATCCCTGTGGGCCCTTTGGGGAGGCTCTCTGCAGGCCCAGACCGCTGGAGATTGGTTGGCCGTGGAGCTGTTCAGCCGCTGGGGCGCGGATCCCTTGGCCCAACTGGAGCTGAGCGGCCCCTTTGTTTTAAATCAGCAGCCCTTTCCGGCAGGGATCTGGAAGCTGCAGGTTCACCGCCAAGCGCTGATTTTGAGCGGGCCGGGCCAGCCCCGTCGCTACTCGGGATCCCTTTGGCTGCAAGGAGGGGGGCTGCGTCCTGCGGCGGGAGAGGAGCGTCGCTACCGTGGCTTGATCCAGATTCGCCCAAGCGGCCCAGAGCGCCTGCACCTGCTGAACTGGGTACAACTGGAAGACTACCTGCTGGCCTTGGTGCCCGGCGAAATGCCTGCCGATTGGCCAGCCGCCGCTTTGCAGGCCCAAGCCATCCTGGCCCGTACCCTGGCCGTTCCCCATCTGCGCCCCGCTCCAAGAAGAGAATGGCCCTCTACCCCGGCAAGGCCATTGCAAGATTCCACCGCCCACCAGTTCTACGGGGGCCTGGCCTATGAGACGGCGGCGACCACGGCTGCGGTGCGGGCAACCCAGGGGCAGATCCTAACCCATGCCGGCCAGCCGGTAGAGGTTCTGTTTCACTCCACCTGTGGCGGCCACACCAGCGCCAACCAAGATATTTTTGCCCCACCCGCCCGTCCCTACCTGCAAGGGGTGAGTTGCGAAGGGTGTCGCGCTTCCCCCTTCTATGGCCCCCACAGTGTCCGGCTCAGCCGACAAGAGTTGGAGCAAGCCCTGGGCAGCGCCGAGTTAGAGATCCTGCAATCGGATCCCTGGGGGCGCCCTCTGCGCATCCGCGTCGGATCTCGGTTATTTACCGGACAGGAGTTTGTGTTGCACCTCGGGCAAACCCTAGGGTGGGGGATCCTGCCCAGCAACCGCTTTACCCTCAAACGCCTCGAGCCAAAGGCCGGCCAGCCGGAATCGTACCTTTTCACCTATCGGGGAGCCGGGCACGGGGTGGGTCTATGTCAGTGGGGAGCCCGCGGCCTGGCCGAACAGGGCTACACAGCGTCGCCCATCCTCAACCACTACTTCCCCGGCACCCAGGTGACACCGTTGAGCTGATGAAACATCTCTCCACAGCGTTATTGCTACGCAACACTGTCGCGAACTCCCCTCTCCCTCTGGGAGAGGGGACGGGGGTGTGGGTGCGGCTGGGTGAGGGGCCGGGGGTGAGGGTAGCGGCGCAGATACCGACGCCTTAGAAACACCACAAGCAGGGG
>NZ_JANSJI010000240.1:0-4385 GCF_047462475.1 Synechococcus sp. H55.11 | reverse complement strand
AACATCGCTATTGGGTAACTGACCTTGTGCTAAATGGACTACAAATTGATCCCTCACCCTGCCCTCTCCCAGAGGGAGAGGGTTCTGAGTCTTCTCCCCCTCGCCCCTTGGGAGAGGGGCTGGGGGTGAGGGAATACTCCCTCAGGGAGAGGGGCTGGTGGCAAAGTGTCTTAAATCTTATTTGAAACGACCATACCCCCAGAACTTCAGCCGAGCTTAATGGCAGTGCCGGTGGCGGTGATGAGCAGCAGCACGCCGGTTTGATCGATGTTGATGGTGTCGGTGTTGATGGCGATGCCGATGACGCCATCTGCCCCCAGGCGTTTGGCTCGCCGCTCCAGCTCTTCTATGGCTTCTTTTTGGCCTTGCTCGAAGACGCGCTCGTAGGCTCCCGTGCGCCCGCCAATAATATCGCGGATGCCGGCAAAGAAATCTCGCAAGGCATTGCTGCCGTAGACCACCTCGGCGGTGACGATGCCCAGGTAGCGCTCGATCTCCACACCTTGCAGCACATCTGTGGTTGTCAGCAACATCAGCCTGCCCCCTTGGTCAACGCCTACCAGGATAGTCGGGATCGTCAACCTTCAGATCCCTCCCGATGGCCTTTGCCACGTGGTGGGGTATTGTTAACGGGATCCCCGGCCAAACCGGCGGCTGATACAATAGCTGCCCAAGAGTCAAAGACTTCTGCTTTGCCGACAGGATTCTCCCCCAAACCCGATGGCAGGCCCAATCCGAGTGGTGGGTAGTTTGAACATGGATTTGGTGGTGCAGGTGCCCCGCCATCCCGGCCCTGGCGAAACGGTGCTGGGATCCGACTACGCCACCTACCCTGGCGGCAAGGGGGCCAATCAGGCGGTGGCAGCGGCACGAGCAGGAGCCCAAGTGGAGATGTGGGGGGCGGTGGGATCGGATGGGTTTGGCCGCCTGCTGAGAGAGAACCTGGAGCAAAACGGCGTCGATACCCGTCACCTGAGGCAGTTAGAAGGGCCCAGCGGCGTGGCTCTCATCACCGTGGATGCAAGCGGGCAAAACCGGATCGTGGTCAGCCCTGGCGCCAATGGTCGCTATTTGCCAGCGCATTTGCCTCCCTTTACCCCGGTGGCTCTGCTTCTGCTGCAACTGGAAATTCCTCTGCCCACCGTGCAGGCTGCAGCAGAACAAGCCTTTGCCCAGGGGATCCCCATTTTGCTCAATCCTGCGCCCATCGCACCCTTGCCGGGATCCCTGTTGCGCCAGGTTCGCTACCTGGTGCTCAACGAAATCGAAGCCGCCGACCTTGCCCAGTCTCCTGTGGAAACGCCGGAACAAGCTCAAAAGGTGGCTCAAGAATTGCAGAAGCAGGGGATCCCAACCGTCATCCTCACCTTGGGAGGGGCAGGGTTCGTTTGGGCCGATGGGGAAGAAAGGGGCCATTGGCCGGCCCATCCCGTAGAGGTGGTGGATACCACTGCTGCCGGAGATGGTTTTTGTGGGGCGTTGGCCGCTTGTCTGGCTGCCGGGGGATCCCTGAGGGAAGCCTTGCGCTTTGCCAATGCCGCCGCTGCTTTGGCCGTAACCCGCGCGGGAGCCCAACCCAGCTTGCCCCGGCGCCCTGAAATCGAGGCGTTTTTGGCCTCTGCCCCAGAAACAGCCTAGACCAGCGCTAGCACCCGACCACAGCCGGTAACAGGATCCCTTGGGTACTGCTCAAGAGAACCTTGTCTTCCCGCGTAGGTGTGGGTTAGGAGATGAACAGACAGAAAACATCCGGTAGCTCTGACAAAGACCTGTGAGTACCCTCCTTGCTGAAGATGACGTTCTTTACCGTCAGCATGTACACAGCCTACTGACGCAACATTTGCCTGAATTTGGCCCGGTGTACACAGCCTCGAACGGCAGAGAGGCGCTGGATCTCTACCGTCAGCACCACCCCAGCTTTGTGTTGATGGATATTCGCATGCCCGAGATGACCGGGATCGAGGTGGCCCGCCAGGTGTGGTCAGAGTGCCCCAGCACACGCATCATTTTTTGGTCGCATTTTGCCGATGAAGTCTATGTGCGGGAGCTGCACAAGATTGTGCCCCCGCAAACCGTCTATGGTTACCTTTTGAAAAACTGCACCGATGAAAAATTGGTCAGCGCCATCCAAGCGGTGGTGCAGGACGAGCAATGCGTGATCGATCGGGAAGTGCGCGGGGTCGATTCCCGTTCACAAAACAAAATTACGGGTCTCAGCGATGCGGAGTATGAGGTGTTGGTGGACATTGCCCTCGGCCTCACCGACCAGGCCATTGCCGCACGGCGCTTTTTGTCCCGCCGAGGGGTCACCAACCGCCTGCGCAACCTCTACGACAAGTTAGAAGTGAGCAACGACCAAATCGAGAGCGACGAGTGGGGAACCACCTTCAGCCTGCGGGCCCGCGCCATCCGCCTTGCTTTTAAACGGGGGTTGATCAACGCCCAACTGCTGGATGAGGAGGAAGTGCATTTGGATCACTGGCTCAGCCGCTATCGATTGGATCCGTTGGACTAGTACCCAACCGGATAAAAGGGCGGGGCTTTTTCGGTCGGGCTAGCGGCGCGGAGCGCGGCCTGGTGGCCTGGATGGGGTTCAACTGGGCCAGGGGAGGCGAAAGGCACCTCGATCATCCGCTCCGGCACCAGCGGCACCATGTCGGAGCGGTCGGCAACTTCCCGCAGAGCATTGGCGATGGATTCTTGAGCCAGCAGAAACTGCCGTTCGTTGCGCTGCATCTGCTGCCACACCTGGTAACGCTGGCTCCATTGGCTTTGGGTATGCACAGTCCAACTGTAGAGGCCCAGCACCGCCAACCCCGAGACAATGGCCATGCCTGTGGAGATCTGTTGCCACCTGACCAGATGTTTTTTCCAGACGGGATCCCGACTGTGGGGATGAGCCGATTTTAAGGGCTGGGGGCGACTGACTTTGCTGGCGTGGGCAGCCGTCCTTGGGTGGCGGCGGGCAGGCAAGGTCGCGGTTTTGCTCTGCAGTGGAAAAGGGCGGCGGCCACGGCCTGTGTTCAAAGGCTGGCTGATCATAGAGTTCAAACCTCACACACACCAAGTGCCAACGTCACAACGCTAGCAATGGGTCGCTGCCGTTCGCGCCAGCGGGACGGAGTCCTTTTCCGACCCACTCTATCCGATCTGCAGCAGCTTTCCACGATGAGACGCAGGGTGCTAAATCAAACCTCCAGGCGAGGTGGAGGGCAATCACGGCGCCGCTCGGCGGGCAGCCACTCGCAGTTTGGCAGAACGGGCACGCGGATTGCGTTGCTGTTCTAGCTCGGAAGGGCACACGGGTTTGGGAGTGAGCACCTGCCAGCGGGGATCTGTGCGAAAGGCCCATTTCACCAGGCGATCTTCCAGGCTGTGGAAGCTGATCACGGCCAACCTGCCGCCGGGTTTTAACCAAGTGGGAGCCTGAGCCAGCAAGGTTTCCAAAGCCTCGAGTTCTCGGTTTACGGCAATGCGCAACGCCTGAAAGATCCGGGTGGCCGGGTGGATACGGCCTCGCCGCGCTGCCGGGGGTACCGCCTGGCAAACCACCTGGGCCAGTTGGGTGGTGGTGAAAAGGGGGCGCGACTGTTCGATGCGGTGGGCGATGCGGCGGGCAAATCGCTCTTCGCCATAGCGGGTGAAAATGTCGATCAAGTCTTCCACCGGGCGATGATTGACCCAATCGGCAGCGGTTTCCAGATCAGCACCGGGATCCATGCGCATATCCAGCGGCCCCTCCCGGCGAAAGCTAAATCCTCGCTCAGGAGAGTCCAGTTGTGGCGAACTCACCCCCAGGTCGGCCACGATGCCATCGAAGGGGATCCCCTGCCCTTGCTCATCCCGAAAGCCGTGCTGCTGCAGATCGAAATCGGCAAAGTTGAGGTGCCAGAGTCGGAGGCAACTGTCGGGGATCCCTGCTGCGGCCAAACGCGCCTGGGCCGCCCGCAGAGCTGCCGGATCCCGATCCAGCCCCACCACTCGCTCTGCTCCTCTTTGTAGCAGCACCAAGCTGTGTCCACCCCCTCCCACCGTCACGTCCAAAAAGGTGCCGCCCTGCCGTTCGCGGGACGAACTCCTTGGTTGCAGATAGGCCACCACCTCTTCAGTCAGAACGGACTCATGGTGGTAGAGAGGGATCTCCCCAAGCAGAGTTTTCGGCAAGTCCATAAGCGCAGCAGAGGGGTGGCTTCGATGCTAGCCGGGTCTTTTCCCCAGCCAAATGGATCCGTCTGTTCAGTAGGTCGGCTGAGTTTCGCCTCTATTGGTTTGTAGAGTAGAGACTGTGCTTTTATCAAGCTTTCATGATCTCAAATTATAGTCATTTCAAATAGCAACGAAACGTTTCTCTACATTGCTACGCGCCGCTCTAACTCCCCTCTCCC
>NZ_JANSJI010000239.1:0-957 GCF_047462475.1 Synechococcus sp. H55.11 | reverse complement strand
TAACCCATGCAGACCATCCTCATGACCGTGGGCACCTCTTTGCTCACCAACCCGGACAAAGACCTGCAGCCGCAACGCCCTTGGGTCGGCCAAAAAACCATCGGGGATCCGGAACGGGCCTTGGCCTGGATGAAAAAGACAGAACTGGAGCTGATCAGCGCCGAAACCAACACCTACTACCGGCTGGATCCCACTCCCCAGGATGCCTTGATTTTGCTTTACTCCGAAACCTCTGAGGGGCTGGAGTGCGCCCAGATTTTGAAGCTCTTTTTTGAAGAAGCGCTGGGCCAACAACAGGTTTCCCTGGTGCCCCTCCCCGGCGTCAACTACGAGCTAGAGGGATCCTCCCTGGAGCGGATGGCCGACCTGTTGCAACAGTTGGCCCAGAGCGCCAAAGGGATCGTCACCTTCGCCGCCACCGGGGGCTTCAAAGCCCAGGCCATGATCATGGCCGTGGTGGGCAGCCAATTGGGGATCCCGGTCTGCTACATCCACGAGCAATACAAATCTTTGGTGTATTTGCCCTATCTGCAACCGCAAGTCCAGCCGCGGATCCCGCGGGCGGCTCTCCCCGATTCCGGTCGAGA
This sequence comes from Synechococcus sp. H55.11, assembly GCF_047462475.1. Lineage (NCBI taxonomy): Bacteria > Bacillati > Cyanobacteriota > Cyanophyceae > Synechococcales > Synechococcaceae > Synechococcus > Synechococcus sp. H55.11. The sequence continues at coordinate 370 of NZ_JANSJI010000239.1, read as the reverse complement.
TCGCTCCCAGGTCATCCAATTGCGGAGCGACAGCAGCCATCACCGCCCTCGCAGTTGGGTCAAGGTGGAAAAGCTCCTGCGCGACCTTCCCTGGGTGGATCTGGTTCGCTACGACTCAAATGCCTACGCTGCCCCCAAAAACGGCGTCAAAGCCGCCAACCGCAAAACCGAAGATGGCCGCCACGTTTTGTGGATCCATCTCCACGAAAGCCAGGACACCCACCTCGCCGTCCGGGTAGAGACCACCGGCTACACTCCCGACCACCTGGAGCAGGCTGCCGCCGAGTTGCGGGAGCGCTTGGGTCGTCTGCTCTGATGAATTCCACTTCCCCCGGTTACAACCCTTACCCAGATCCAGGGTCTGGTTTTG
>NZ_JANSJI010000238.1:0-959 GCF_047462475.1 Synechococcus sp. H55.11 | reverse complement strand
GCCATTCAAGCTGCCTTAAAACTGAGCCCACTTCTGCTGCTGGGGATCCTCCTGGCCTTTGCCATGCACTGGTTCTTTCGCTCCACCCGTTGGGGCCTATTCGTGCGGGCCGTGGGCGATAACCCGGATGCAGCACGGGCCATGGGGATCTCGGTGCCCAAGGTAAGGGCTCTGTGCATTATGGCGGGCAGCTTCTTGGCAGCCGTGGGAGGAGCTTACCTGTCCTTGTACTACCCCGGCAGTTGGACAGAACGCATTTCCAGCGGACAAGGTTTGATGGCCGTAGCTCTGGTGATCTTCGCCAAGTGGAACCCGTTGCAGTGTTTGTTAGCCGCTTTTTTGTTTGGCGGGGCACAGGCCATTGGGCCGGCCCTGCAGTCGGTGGGCGTGCAGTCTAACTACTACCTGTGGAATGCCGCTCCCTACGTGCTGACCCTGGGGATCATGATCTTGACCGGTTCTCCACGACGAACCCTGGCGGGCATGCCCGGAGCCTTGGGTGCTAGGAAGTAACCTCTGGCCAGTCGAGGTGAACCCGATTTAGGGAGCCCTTGTGATGACGGCTGAACAGACCCGGCCCGCCAATACCTTGACTCTGAGAGAGGTTCACGATCTCTTAGGTCTGTGTCGGGGAGATTCTTTAGAGTTCGAGGAAAAGCTGGACTTGCCCCCTCTGACTGAGCGGGAGACTGAGGAGCTGACTCAACCCCAGGAGTTGTATTTTAGCTATCTGGCCGATGACATTCTGAATGAAGGGCAAGTCAATTTCTGTTTGTTTCTCCGCTTCTTAAACCAGCGGGTTTTCTATCGAGCGGCATCAAAACTGATCTAGAAGAAAATATTGCCAATATTACTGTTGAGGAGGAAGAAAGCTAAGTTGCTATCAAAGGTCGTATGGACTTACAGCCTGTTAATTTAAAATAGGGTACAGGTATTCAAGAGGAAGGAGAGAAAGGGAT
>NZ_JANSJI010000237.1:0-17859 GCF_047462475.1 Synechococcus sp. H55.11 | reverse complement strand
TGGCCTACCCTCTGGGATCTGGATCTTGCTTAAGCCAAAAGTGGCGCTCGCCTCATCCCATTAGGAGACAACGTTCACTTTGACCACTTGGGCTTTTTCAGAGTCCGCTTTGGGCAGAGTCAGGGTGAGGATGCCATCTTTGTATTCCGCTTTCACCTGATCGTGCTTGATCCGGTTGGGCAGCGGGATCACCCGTTGGAAGCGCCCGTAGCGGAACTCGGTGCGGGTTACGCCTTTGTCTTCGGAGCGTTTTTCAAAGCGCCGCTCACCGCTGATGGAGACCGCTTCCGCCGTCGCTTGGATGTCCAGATCGTTGGGGTTCAAGCCGGGCAGCTCCAGCTTGAGGGTAATGGTTTCCGGATCGTCGTGCATTTCCACCGCCGGCACGAAGGCAAAGGCATCGGTCTCGGCGGGACGGGTCATCAGCCGGTCAAACATCCGGTTCATTTCCCGTTGAATTTCGTCAATTTCCCGAAAGGGATCCCAGCGAACCAGAGCCATATCTATCCACCTCCTGATCAGATTTTGGTTAACTTTTGGTTAGCTTCTCTTTAAGCTTTACTCACAAGGCTTTAGCCTAGCCTCTGTACATTAAAATAAGCTTTCTGGCTGGCTCCAGAGGTCGAGTTTTCTGGAAATCGGTTGGGGTATTTTCTCACCCAAGAATCAGGAGAAAGCTCTCAGGAATCGCTGCGCTGGGGCGGGCGATGGGATCTCGTTTGCAACCACAAACTCAGGCCGGTAGCCACCATCACCAACAGCCCCAGGCCGTTTAAGAAGGGGTAGATGGCCTGCAGATCCAGCGGCCCCCACTGCCCTTTGTGGATTTGGATTAGCCAGTAGTAGTCCAAGTTGTCGTTGAGGCGGGCAATTTGGTAGAGGGATCCCGTCACCACCGTCACCACCAAGGGCAGGGCCAGGATGGGAGCGAGGGCGCGGTGGATCTGGCGGGTGAGTTTTCGGGACAGGGCCATCAGGATTTCTCCAAGGCTAGCAAACCATGCTGCCATGGTATCAGGGTGGCCCCTTTAGGAACGGATCCCGAGGACTTCCTCCAGCTTGGGCATTTGTTCGCGGGGGATGATCCGCCCTTCGTCCTCAAAGCCGGGGATCTCGTGGAAGTTGAGGTAGCGGTACAGCTCGCCGGCAAAGGGCTGGATCTTGGTGGCAACGATCTCCCGGTATTCCTCAGGGGTAGGGATCCGCCCCAGGAGGGCGCAGGCAGCCGCCAGCTCGGCGGATCCCAGATAGACCCGCGCGTCCTTGCCCATGCGGTTGTTGAAGTTGCGGGTGGAGGTGGACATGACGGTGGCCCCATCTGCCACGCGGGCCTGGTTGCCCATGCACAAGCTGCAGCCCGGCATTTCCGTCCTCGCGCCGACAGCGGCAAAGGTGCCGTACACCCCTTCGGCGCGCAGTTGCGCCTCGTCCATGCGGGTGGGTGGGCAGATCCAAAATTGGCGTACCTTGGCCCGACCTTGCCCTTCCAAGATCTTGGCGGCAGCCCGGTAGTGGCCGATGTTGGTCATGCAGGAGCCGATGAACACCTCGTCAATTTGGATGGGTGTGTCGGGGTTGCCTGCCGCGTGCTGGGCGTGGACTTCGCTTAGAGTCATCACCTTGTCGGGATCGTTGGGGGCACAGACGATCGGCTCGGTGATGCTGCTGAGATCAATCTCGATCACGGCAGCGTATTCGGCGTCGGGATCCGCCTCCATCAGGGTGGGGTTGGCCAGCCAGGCTTCCATCTTGGCGATGCGCCGCAGCAGAGTTCTCGCATCCTGATAGCCGCGGGCGATCATGTTTTTCAGCAGCACCACGTTGGAGCGCAGGTACTCGGCGACCGTCTCGACGCTTAGCTTGATGGTGCAGCCGGCGCAGTTGCGCTCTGCCGAGGCGTCGGTAAACTCGAAGGCTTGCTCCACCTTGAGATGGGGCAGGCCCTCGATCTCCATAATTCGCCCGGCAAAGACGTTTTTCTTGCCCTGCTTCTCGACGGTGAGCAGTCCCCGCTGGATGGCCACGTAGGGGATGGCGTGGACGATGTCCCGCAGGGTGATCCCGGGTTGCAATTCCCCCCGGAAGCGCACCAGCACCGACTCCGGCATATTGAGGGGCATCACCCCCATGGCGGCGGCAAAGGCCACCAGCCCCGATCCCGCCGGGAAGGAGATGCCCAAAGGAAAGCGGGTGTGGGAGTCGCCCCCGGTGCCGACGGTATCCGGCAGCAGCATGCGGTTGAGCCAGGAGTGGATGATGCCGTCGCCGGGCCGCAGGACAACGCCCCCCCGCGAGGCAAAAAAGTCGGGCAGCTCTTTATGGATCTGGATGTCCACCGGCTTGGGATAGGCGGCGGTGTGGCAGAAGCTCTGCAGCACCAGGTCGGCGCTGAAGCCCAGGCAGGCCAGCTCCTTCAGCTCGTCGCGGGTCATGGGGCCGGTGGTGTCCTGGGATCCCACCGTGGTGATCAGCGGCTCACAACTGGTGCCCGGGCGCACCCCCGGCAGCCCACAGGCTTTGCCGACAATTTTCTGGGCCAGGGTATAGCCTTTGCCGGTGTCGGCGGGCGGGGTGGGACGGATAAATAGGGGAGAGGGATCCAGCCCCAGGGCCTGGCGGGTTTTGTCGGTGAGGGCCCGGCCAATCAAGAGGGGGATGCGGCCCCCCGCCCGCACCTCGTCCGGCAGGGTCACAGGCCGCAGGGAAAAGGTGGAGAGGACTTGGCCATCCTCAGAGCGGATGACGCCTTCGTAGGGATAGATGGTGACCACCATGCCCGTCTCCAGCCGCGAGACCTCGCACTGGATGGGCAGGGCGCCGGCATCTTCGGCGGTGTTGAAGAAAATGGGCGCGATCGTGCCTCCCAGAATCACCCCGCCGGCCCGCTTGTTGGGCACATAAGGAATGTCGTGGCCAATGTGCCAGAGCAGGGAGTTGAGGGCGGACTTGCGGGAAGATCCCGTGCCCACCACATCCCCCACAAAGGCCACCGGATAGCCGCGGCGCTTCAGCTCGGCAATAGCAGCCAGGGATCCCGGCGCGCGCGACTCCAGCATGCTCTGGGCGTGCAGGGGGATGTCCGGGCGGGTGGTGGCGTGGGCGGCGGGGGAGAGGTCGTCGGTGTTGATCTCGCCGGCAATTTTGAACACCGTCACGGTGATGGCCTCGGCCAGGGGCGGCCTGGTAGTGAACCACTCTCCTTCAGCCCAGGACTGCAGCACCTGCCGAGCGCGGGCGTTACCGGCCTGGCTGAGTTCCAGCACGTCGTGGAAGGCATCGAAAACCAGCAGCGTGTGGCTGAGGGCGCGGGCCGCCGCGGCGGCAATCTCCGGTCGTTCATCTTGCAGCAGCTCCAGCAGCACCTGGACGTTATAGCCCCCCAGCATCGTCCCCAAGAGCTCCACCGCCCGCAGGGGGGTAATCAGAGGTGAGCGCGCTTCTTCCTTGGCCACAGCCGCCAAAAAGCCCGCCTTCACATAGGCCGCCTCATCCACTCCCGGCGGCACCCGCTCTGTGAGCAGATGCAACAAAAAAGCTTCCTCGCCGGCAGGGGGATCCTTGAGCAGCTCGCACACCTGGCTGGTCTGGGCAGCGCTCAAGGGCAGCGGCGGGATCCCTTGATCCGCGCGGGCAGCAACATGTTGGCGGTACTCGGCCAGCATGGGGAGGATTCCACTCGACATGGGTATTTATTCTACCGCCAGGTCGGCAGCAGGAAGGGATCCCAGCAGCGCTTAGGATAGCTCCGCCAGCAGCTCTTTTTGGTATAGGCCGATACAAGCTTGGATTAACTCGTCCAGCTCCCCTTCCAAAATCGGCTCGAGCAGGAAGTTCTGGTTGAGGCGGTGGTCGGTGACGCGGTTGTCCTTGTAGTTGTAGGTGCGAATTTTTTCCGAGCGGGATCCCGTTCCCACCTGCATGCGACGGGCGGAGCTGATGGAGGCCTGTTGCTCCTGCAGCTTCATCTCGTAGAGCTTGGCCCGCAAAATCTGCATCGCCCGCTGCCGGTTTTGCAACTGGGATCGCTCCTCGGTGCAGAAGACGCGGATGCCGGTGGGCTTGTGGAGGAGATCCACCGCCGTTTCCACCTTGTTCACGTTTTGGCCGCCCGCCCCGCCGGAGCGCGCCGTCTTGATCTCGATGTCCTTGGGGTCGATCACCACCTCCACCTCGTCCACCTCCGGCATCACCGCCACCGTGGCCGTCGAGGTGTGGACGCGCCCCTGCGCCTCTGTCACGGGCACCCGCTGCACCCGGTGCACGCCGGCCTCAAACTTCAGCTTGCTATAGACCTGGTCGCCGCGGATTTCCAGGATGGCCTCTTTGTAGCCCCCCATCTCTCCTTCCGAGAGGCTGGCCAGGCGCACCGACCAACCCATCTTCTCGGCGTAGCGGGTGTACATGCGGGCCAAATCAGCCGCCCACAGCGCCGCTTCCTCGCCCCCGGTGCCGGCGCGGATCTCCAACATGATGTTTTTTTCGTCGTTGGGATCCCGGGGCAGCAGCAGCAGGGTGAGCTGTTGCTCCAGTTGCTCTTGGCGGGCGCGCAGTTGCTCGAGTTCCGACCTGGCCATCGCCTCCAGCTCCGGATCGGAGGCCGCCTCGCGCAGCAGCTCTTCCGTCTGCTTCAGGTCGCGAGTCAGCTTCTGCCAATCGTGAAAAGCCTGCACGGTGGCTTCCAGGGAGGAGCGGGCCTTGGCGATCCGCTGCAGCTCCGCCGGATCCGTCGCCACATCAGGATCGGCCAGGCGCACCGTCAGCTCCTGAAAAGTGGCCTCGACGTTCTTAAGCTGCTCGATCAGTTGAGCAGAAGCCATGGGTCTAGCCTCACCGAGAAGTCTAAGCAGGGCCCAAATGGGGAACCTTGGTGCAGAAACTCGGCTACTTGGCTTTCTTGCTGCCGCCCATGCCGTACTTGCGCATGAACTTCTCCACCCGTCCTTCGCTGTCGATGATCTTCTGGCTGCCGGTGAAAAAGGGATGGTTGCCGGACCAAACGTCGACCTTCAGCTCCGGCTGGGTGGATCCCACCGTCATCACCACTTCGCCGTTGCAGATGACTTTGGCTTCGGGATACCACTGTGGGTGTATTCCTTTTTTGGGCATGGCAATCTCCTCCTCTGGGCTTGTTTCTATACCCTTGTCTACCAACATCGACCTTGAAAAAGCAATGGCGGGGATCCCTAGCGCTTCGAGTACTGGGGAGCCTTGCGGGCCTTGCGCAGGCCGTATTTCTTCCGTTCCACGGCGCGCGGATCCCGTTTTAGGTAGCCCTCTACCTTCAAGGGGCCGCGATTGGCCGGATCCACCTCGCAGAGGGCGCGTGCCACCCCCAACTTGATGGCATCGGCCTGGCCGTGGACGCCGCCCCCATGGGCTCGCACCAGGATGTCGTAGGCGTTCTCCAAACCAAGGATCTCCAGCGGCGCTTTTACGTTGGCCAATAGCGCTTCTTGATACTGCAGATACTGGTCTCCCGGCCTGTCGTTGATGAGGATCTTGCCGGTGCCGGGCACCAAGCGCACGCGGGCAACAGCGGTTTTGCGGCGCCCGGTTCCCCAATAAACGGCTCGATGGCTGCTGGCTGCTTGCGTCATGCTTTGGCTCCTGGGATCGTGTGAACAGGATACACCTGCGGCTGCTGGGCCTCGTGGGGGTGGTGGGGGCCGGCGTACACCTTCAGCTTGGTAAATTGCCGCCGGCCCAAACGGGTGTGGGGCAACATCCCCTTGACCGCCTTTTCCACCACCCGCTCCGGCAGGCGAGCTTGCAGTTGGGCAAAGGTCTCGACTTTCATGCCGCCAGGGCGGCCAGAGTGGCGATGGTAAAGCTTTTGGGTGCGCTTTTTGCCGGTGACCACCACTTTTTCGGCATTGATCACGATTACATAGTCCCCCGTATCCAGATGGGGGGTGAAGTCGGGCTTGTGCTTACCCCGCAAGAGGGTGGCCACGGCCGCGGCCAGGCGCCCCAGCCGCTGGTCGGCAGCATCCACCAGGTACCAGCGGGGCGCCGCAGTTTCGGGAGTGGGAAGGGGAGTTTTGTTCATGGCAGCTAAGGAGGACAGAACTGCAGGATTGGACAAGAAAACGCTCAGACCAAGGAAGGGACACCCACAGCCAGATGGCGGGCTTCAGGGGGCCCCAAAAAGGGCAACAAGTGGGCAAACTGCCGCCCAAAAGGATCCGCAGCGTAGCCCACATCCAGCAAACACAACCCTTGCGGAGGGGCGCTGTAGCGGGTGCGCATCTGGCTCCAGTCGTTGTGCTGCCAGAGGTGGACAAATTGTTGCGGGCTGAGCTCGCCGCGGCCCACCACCTCCAGGGATCCCACCAGCAGCCGCATCATCCGGTAGAGGAAGCCGCTGGCCTGCACCTCGATGCTCACCAGATCCCCCAGCCGCCGGCAGAGCACCTCCTGCACCTGCACCCGCGAGTGGGGCCGGTCGGATCCGCGCCGCCGGAACGCTTCCAAGCTGTGCTCGCCCAGCAGGGAGTGGAGGGCCTCCGCCATCGGCTCCACCTGCAAAGGCCAACGCACCTGCCAGCTAAAGAGGCGCCAGAACACATCCGGCAGCTCCCGGTTCAGGATCAAGTAGCGATAGCGGCGCCAGCGGGCCGAAAAGCGGGCATGCCAGAAGTCAGGCACCTGAGCGGAAGCCAGTACCACCACATCTTCCGGCAGACAGTCGTTCAGCACCCGCGCCCACTCCGTGGGTGGGATGCCAGAGGTGGTGTCGAAGTGGGCCACCTGGCCTGAGGCATGAACCCCCGTATCGGTGCGCCCTGCCCCGTAGAGGGCCACCGGGTGCCCGGCCCGCGACGCAATCGCCTCCTCCAGCACCCCCTGTACGGTGCGGTGGCCCGCTTGACGCTGCCAGCCGCGAAAGCCGCTGCCGAGGTACTGAATTTTCAGGGCAATGCGACGGCTTTGCATGGGATCCCTTCACACCAGCTCGATGACCGCCATTTCCGCTCCGTCCCCCCGCCGACGCACGGTGCGCAGGATGCGGGTGTAGCCACCGGCCCGATCGCGGTAGCGCTCCGGCGCTTGCTCAAACAGAGAGCGCACCAGCTCCTTGTCGTAGACGTAGGCCAGGGCCTGCCGCCGCGCCGCCAAAGATCCCTCTTTGGCCAGGGTGATCATTTTCTCGGTGGTGGCGCGAATGGCCTTGGCGCGGGCTTTGGTGGTGGTGATCCGCCCTTCCCGCAGCAGAGCTGTGGTCAGCGCCCGCAGCAGGGCTTTGCGCTGGTCGGCAGGCTTGTTGAGGTGGGGGGTACGACGACGGTGACGCATGGTAACCTCTATCCTGGGCTCTTCGGGGATCCTGACTGAGTTTTGCGGTGACGCCGGCGGCGCCAAGCACCTTGGAGGGTTGCTTGGGGCTCTAGGCCTTGCCCTTTTCGCGGGCGCGGGGCAGCGTTAGGCCAAAGCGATTCTTGAGGGCCTGGATCACCTCTTCGGCAGATTTCTGGCCGAAGTTTTTGATCTCCAGCAGATCCTCCTCGGTGTAGACCAACAGATCCGCCACCGTATTGATCTGGGCTCGCTTCAGGCAGTTGTAGGCCCGTACCGATAGCTGCAGCTCCTCGATGGGGATCTGGTTCTTTTGGTTATCTTCGGTTTGCTGAGGCGCTACCGGCGCATCGAAGCTGACCTCCTGCAGGGGCGAGAACAAGCTCACCAAAATGCGGGCCGCTTGACTGAGGGCCTCTTGCGGAGTGAGGCTGCCGTTGGTCCAGATCTCTAATATTAGACGATCTTTTTCCAGGGACTGGCCGACCCGGGCTGCTTCCACCGTGTAGTTCACCTTGCGCACCGGCATGAAGACGGAGTCGATCTGCAGAAAATCGATGGCCGTCGATTTGCTGTCGGAGTAATCGACGGCGCGGTAGCCATGTCCCCGGCCAATCATAAACTCCATTTCCAAAATCGCCCCTTCCGCCAAAGTGGCAATGTGGTGGCGGGGGTTGATCACCTCCACTTCGCTGGGCAATTGCAGCTTCTCGGCGGTAACTTCCCCCGGCCCTTGCGCCACCAAACGGCCCACCTGCGTGTCAGGAGCCGTGGAGCGCAGCACCAGCTCCTTCATGTTGAGCAGGATCTCCATCACGTCTTCCCGCACTCCCGGCACCGTGGAGAACTCGTGGCTCACGCCGGCGATGCGGACAGCGGTTACTGCCGTCCCTTCCAGATTGGAGAGCAACACCCGCCGCAGGGCGTTGCCCACGGTGATCCCTTGGCCGCGCTCCAGCGGCCCCAGAGCAAATTTGCCGTAGTGAACGCCGGTGGCATCCTGATGGGATTCAACGCACTCGGTCTGGTAGGCAACAGCGCTTGCGCTCGCTTTGCTGCTCAAAGCATGGAGGGTTCGGCTGGTTTGAATCATCATAATGGCCCCGTCCGTCTGGCTGGATATCCGCTTGGAGAACTTATGAAACTTCAGAGGTCATCTCGGGCAAACCGGTCGCTGGCGCGGCGCGTAGCCTTGGAAGAAACCCCCCAGACGCTCGCCCGGCCCTCAAGTCGGGATCCTTTAGACACGCCGCCGCTTGGGGGGTCGGCAGCCGTTGTGGGGAATGGGGGTGATATCCCGAATGAGGGTGATCTCCAGGCCCGTTGCCTGCAGAGCGCGAATGGCGGTTTCCCGGCCGGCTCCTGGACCGCTCACCATCACTTCGATCTGACGCATGCCGTTCTCCATCGCCTGCCGCGCTGCATTTTCTGCGGCCATTTGGGCGGCGAAGGGGGTGCCTTTTTTGGCGCCTTTGAAGCCGGTAGAACCTGCCGAAGCCCAAGACACTACATCGCCGTTGGGATCGGTGATGGTGACGATGGTGTTGTTGAAGGTGGACTGAATATAGGCCACTCCGTTGGGAACGTTCTTTTTGACTTTACGTCCGCGCCGTTGCTGCCGAGCCATGATCCATGCGTCCTTGCAATCAACTGTTTGACAACTGTTTGGGATTGGAATGGTCGAAGGGTCTTATTTCTTGGCAGGAGCTTTCTTCTTGCCGGCAACCGTTTTCCTCACCCCCTTGCGGGTGCGGGCGTTGGTGCGGGTGCGCTGGCCGCGTACGGGCAAACCCAGGCGATGGCGGCGGCCTCGATAGGTGCCGATGTCGATCAGCCGCTTGATGTTCATCGCCTCTTGGCGGCGCAGATCCCCTTCCACCTGGTACTCGCCCTCCACCACCGTCCGTAGGGCGGCCACCTCGGCGTCGCTGAGGTCACGGGTACGAGTATCCGGGTTAATGCCGGTTTTCGCCAAAATTTGACGCGAGCGGGTTAGCCCAATGCCATAAATGTAGGTGAGGGCGATCTCAACTCGCTTTTCTCGAGGGATGTCAACTCCCGCAATCCGTGCCATAGTCTGGGATGCCTTATAATCCGACCAATCAAACTAACTCGAACAAACTTGCGCAAAAGAACTGAGTTGCCTGCCGGCTGCTAAGATTGGGATCGCCAAAGCGGGGAGTGTGCCACAGCAAGGCCAAACGTGGGATCCATGCTCTCACCGCCGCCCAGGGCTCTGCTCCGTTGTGCTAGGCTCCACTGTCTTTGTCTTCTGCTGCGCTCCTGGACACAGCCGCCGTCGTGCCCTTATCCCTGCCGCTGCTTGTGCTTCGGGTTAGAAGAGCAAATCACCATCACCCGCCCATGGCGGCGGATAACTCGGCACTTTTCACAGATCCGACGGACGGAGGGCCGCACCTTCATGGTTGATCCTGCTAAAACCAGCGAATATCCATTCTAAGTTCGTCTGGGCAGCCTGTCAAAATGTGTTTGGGCTTCCGAGGGCAAGCGAACAGGCAGGTTGGCTATGCTGGGTCCAAGCAGGCGCGGCTCTGGGGTGGAGAAGGGCAATGCAGTGGCAGTGGCTGGTCGTGCTGGGCAGTGTGCTGGGGCTGGGCTCCCCGGTGTTGGGGCAGGGGATCCCTTCGCCTGAAACAGGCTCTCCCGCTTCTGGGGGGAACCTCTCGGCGGCGGAAAACGGGCAGAGGGGGGAGGGGGATTGGCTTTTGCCCTTGCCCAGCTCTGCCGATCGCCTCGATGCGGTGCCGGAGCGGGGCTGGCTGGCGGTGGGACTGTTGGAAGCGCAGGCAGTGACGCTGCTGGATGGGGCGAGCGGGGATCCCCTGTGGCAGGTGGCGGTGGGCTTTGCCCCCGGCGTGGTGCGGGTGGATGCGGTGCAGCAGGTGGTCTATGCCTCCGGCCCCAATGCTCCTGGGGTGGTGGCCCTTGATTTGCTGACGGGGGAGCTGCTGCAGGCCTACGGGCTGCCGGCGGGGGTTTTGGATATGGCCGTGGATGCGGCCGGGGGGCGAGTTTTCGCCTCCATGCCCGCCGCCCAAAGTTTGGCGGTGATCCCCGCTCCCAACCGCCAACGGAATGGATCGGAGCCTCCGCAGGCCCGCAACTTGCCGCTGCCGGGGCCACCCTTGGCTTTGGCCTATGACCCAGAGCGGGGAGCCCTGTTTGTGGGCCTGGCCGGCGAGGATCCCCTCAGCCTGCTGGTGGTCAACCCCGACAATGGCGAGCTGTTGGCTCGCTGGCGCGGCGGCAACACTCCAGAAGCGATGGCTCTGGATGCCCAACGGCAACGCCTGGTGGTGCTCAACTCGGGCAGCCAGGATCTGACGGTGCTGGATCTGGGCCGCAGCGGCGAGGCCCTGCAGCGGATTGGCCTGGATTGGCGACCGACACGGCTGGCCCTTTCCGCCGATGGCCGCTGGGCCTACGTGACCTCCCGCAACAGCGACCGTCTGCAGGTGGTGGATCTGGAGGTGGGGCGATTGGCCGCCTCGCTGCGGCTGGAGGGACAACCCACGGGTTTGGTGAGGCTGGGGGAGCGGGATCTGTGGGTGGTGGCGGCAGGGATCCCGGCTTTGCGCCGTCTGGTGGATATTCAGGCTCAAGTTGGCGACGGACGGGCGGAGCCCTGGAATGGGGGGGCAAGCCAGCAGAATGGGATCCCCTCTTCCGGCAACCGCGGCGTGGTGACGGGGCGGGTGCTGGATATTGCCGGCCAACCCGTCCAGACGGGGGTTTTGCGCCTGGCCGCCACCTCCACGCAGCCCCCGCAGACGGTTCGCATCGCTGCCGACGGCACCTATGTATTGCCGGAGTTGCCGGCGGGGCTGTACCTGGTGGATGTGGAGGTGCCGGGGTTTCCGCCCACCAGCACCCAGGTGGAGGTGCGGGCCGGTTTTGTATCCACCCAAGATATTCGCCTGCCGCCGGGGCAGCCGGCCCGCCAGCCGGAGGGCATTGGCCTTTTGCCGGATGAGCCGGTTTACTCGGATGAGCTGGCCCGCCACCTCAGCCTGGCCCTGAAGGAGTTGCAGCCGCAGCGACCGGTGCTGCTTTTGAACGGGCCTTTGGGGCCGGATCCCCGCTTTGAGCCGCTTTTGCCCCTCATCCAGGGCCTCACTCTGTTGGATCGGGATGAGCGCTACACCGCCGACTTGGCCAAGCTGAAGGCCATCGGCGACGCCCTTGGCTTGCGCTACATTCTCTTGACCCAACTGCAGATTTCGCGGGACTACAACCGCCAGGGCAGCTCGCTGCTGAATACGGCCCTGCGCTTCCTGGCCCCGGCTGTGCCGGTGGAAATTCCCAATTTCACCCCCAACCAGTTGCGCAGCCGCGGCCTGGTGGTGGTGGTGGACTTGCAGCGGGATCGGCCGGGGGATCGGGCTCGCTACTATGAGGCCTATGGGCGGGATGATGTGGGCGGGGATCCGCTGTTTGAAGATGCGGCAGCGGGCCTGTTTCGGCTGCAGGTGCGCAACATGGTGCCCGTCTTTATCCAACAATGGCAGGCCAACAATCCCTTTTCTGGGTAAGGATCCCTGCAGCAGGATTTTGTCTCTCCAGAACCCACTGCGATTAGCAGATGTCGCCATGCCTCTTTTCTCCCTCACTGCGCTGCGGCGCAAGGTTAGCTTAGGCAGCCTAGGTCTCTGCGGCTGGCTGGCCCTGACTCCAGGAGCGCTGGCCCAGGCGCCGGTCACCCCCATTCCCCACTTCACACCGCTGTTTCCCCATCGAGACCAGGTGGGATCCCAGGCACGGCTGGTGGGGCAGGTGAGCAACAGCCTGGGGCAGCCGGTGGCCGGGGCGCAGGTGCAGTTGGAGGGCTTGGAGCCCGTCCAGACGGACGAGCAGGGGGCGTTTGAGCTCGACCAGGCTCCTGCCGGACGTTGGATGTTGACCGTATGGCACCCCGACTACGAAAAGGCGGAGCACGAGATCCTGCTGCAGGCGGGCCTGACCACCCCTGTGGATGTGGTTTTGCAGGTGCCCATCCGGCCCCAACCCCGGCGTCGCCTCGGCATTTTGGGGGTAGGAGGACTGGAACATACCCAGCTTTTGGGCCAGCGCCTGGCCATCGAAGCGGTGCGCCTGGGCCTGATCCCCAACAGCGAGAAGGTGGTGCCCCTGGACAACCGCCGCATTCAGCCCCTTTTGCGCCAGGTGGGCTGGCCGGTCTACGAGCTGTTTGAGTGGGATCGCCGCAAGCCGGAAGCGGTGAGCCAGTTTTTCGATTACCTGGGCCTGGAGGCCATTGTCATCGCCCGCGTCGATGTCCTCACCCGCCCGGCCTCGCCGACGGAGGTGAGTCTGCGCTCCCGCAGCCGCCTGGAGCTGTGGCGGTTTGACGAGCAGGGCAACCTCATGGCGGAGGTTCTGGCAGAAGCCAGCCGCGATCAGGTGGAGCGGGGCAACCTCAACGCCGCTGAGCTGGCGCAGCTCTATCAAATCCAGGTCACCCAAATGGCCGGCGAAATCGGATCCCGCTGGAAAGAAAATCACCCCCTGGCCCCCTACCTGGAACTGGCTCCAGGCGAGGCCCCACCCCCGCCCTCGCGCCTGGATACGGCTGTGGAGCTGGTCATCCCCACCCCCTAGCGACGACGGGAGGAGCCGCCCGAAGAGTGGCGGGAAGAGCTGCCCCCGGAGGAATGGCGGGAGGAGGAGCCGGAAGAACCAGAAGAGCCGCCCCAGGATCCCGTGCCCGAAGAGCGGCCAAAGTCCCTGTCCCAAGAGGAAGTCGAGGTAAAGACTGTAACGGTGCTGTGCCGCTCATCTTCTTGCTCCGCCTGCCACAGGGATCGCTCCAGGCGATCCAGCCTGTCTGCACAGCGCTGCAGAGCGGCTTGAACCCGCTCGATCTCTTGCTGGGCCTGATCGAAGTTCTGCTCGGAGAGGCTGTTCCAGCGCTGAATGGCCGGGATCCCCTCTTGGCTGATGTAGAGGAGGAGCCGCCTCGTTTCTTCCAGCGCTTTGCGCTCTTCCTGCGGCGGGTGGCGGAAGAAGCCCCCATACACCCGGCTCAGGCGGCGATCCAGGTCGGGTAGGCGCTGCTTGAGGCTTTGGAGCTGAGTTTGCAGGCGGCTGAGCTCGGCCTGGTTTTTTTGGTGTTGCTGGACGTAGGCGCGGCTGTGGTTTTCTAGGCTGTCGATGGCGCTGTGCAGCTCGGGCAGGGATCCCAGGGCTGAGGCCAGTTGGGCCAGGTCGTCGGCCTGCCGGGGAAAGCGGTAGCCCTGGTTTTGCCAAGTTTGCAGTTGAGCCAGCAGATCCAGCAGGCGGATCCCGGCCTCGGCCAGCTCCAACCCATCCAGATCCAAACCCCTTTGCTGCAGGGAGCGCACTTGGTTCAACAGCCCGGCCAAGCCAGAGCCGAGAGAGGTCGGGATCCCCGCAGGGGCTTGGCGCAATCGGTTTTCCAGAGTAGCCAGCTTGGCGGAGAGCAGAGCAGGGGCCTTCTGCAGGCGATCCAGCTCCCGTTGCACCCGCTCGATCAGGCCGAGAATGCCATCGGCATCCAAGCGGCTGGGATCCACCCGCAGCAGCTCGACTTTCAGGGGGCGACCTTCCAACTGTTGGCGCAGGTCTTCCAGTTGCCGCAGCAGGGATCCCCCTTCCTCGGCCAGGTTAGAGGGAAGAAACTGCACCGGGTTGAGCAAAGTTTGCAGTTGCTCTTCGCTGAGGTTGAGCAGGCGCTCACGGCTGCCCACCAGGCTGATGTAGAGGCGTTCCCAGGCTTCCACCTGCTGCTCCAGCTCCCTGAGGGTGGTGGGAGTTTGGTTGGAGAGCTGCCCTTGCACCCAAAAGGCCTGCGTGAGAGCCTGCCGACAGGCCTGCAAAGTCTCGAGGAGGCGGGATCCCAACTGTGGGTAGCGCTCCCCCCCCAAAATCAAATAAAGCCGGTAGAAGATAGTCTCCTCCGGCTTGTCACTGGGCAAGAGACCCTCTAGGGCCAAGAGCAGAGTGGCCACCGGAGCTTGCAGGACTTGGATCTGGTTTTGCAACTGCCGGCGGCGCCGCTGCCTGCGCCAGGAGATCGTGCCGCCGATCACCGCTGCGGCACCGGCCCCCACTCCCAGCAGCGGCCAGGGGGAAGGCGGAGGCGGATAGGCCAGCCGATAGCTCTGCTGCAGCCCGACCACCAGCGCCTGCGAGGGATCCCCTTGGCCAAGCAGCTCGCGCACCTGGGATCGGAGGTGTTGGTACTCGTGGTCGGCGGTATCGAGGCGGGTGCCGTAGAGGGTTTCGCCATAGGTGATGTTGAACCCCCAGGGCGGGAAAGTATCGGTGCTGGCGGCTACCGTCAAGCCGTTGCGGTCGTAAAAATCCCCTTGCGACAGATCCCGCAGGCCGGCCTCTGCCTCCACACGATCCAAACGGGCAAACCAGGCCTGCTCCGAGGGATCCCGCGCATCGGTGAGATAAACCAGCACCCGAAAACCTTTCGCTGCCCAGGGGGCAGCCGCCTCGCAGACTTGCTTGGCATCCACCGCCAGCCTGGACTCCAGGCGCAAGGTGGCGTAGGGGCAAGCAACCCCTTGGGCTTGAACCGGGCTGGGGGCAAACAGCCACGCCAGTGCTAACAAAAGAGCGACGAGAAATTGCATGCTCCTGGCCCAGCCCGACAGCTCCACTCTAGCGCCATGCCGCAGGAAGTTATGCCTGGGCGGCTAAGAATGGCCGCTCTCCGAATGAGGAGAAGTGTCAGGAGCGGACGGGCTGCCCAAGGATTGCTCCAGGGCCAGACGCTGCTCCATCACCCGCAGAAAATAGCCGCCCATCATCGCGCCGGAGAGCATTTTCGCCAAGCTCTCGCGGTTGGTGATGATCTGCACTCCAAATTGATCGGAGGGCAAGCTCCCCACCAAGCTGCGGATGTTGTGGCCCAAGATCTCCAGCACTTCAGGGGAAGAATTGCGGGCAATATCCTGAAAAATGCTGGGATCCTGAGCTTGCAGATACTGCCAGAGCCGGTTGTCGGGGCTCGGAGTTTGCACAGCCTCAAAACCAGGGATGAAATTTAATGGGCTCGACATGGAGTCACCAAGCTCCCCAAACACAGCAGATCCAGCCCAACTCGGAAGCCCGGCCTGATCACTCAGGCCTTCGCAGTTGGCCGCTTTGGGCTATGTCAACGCTAACACCCAATCCTCACCCCTCTCGGTACGGGATCCTACCCCTCTGCCGTGGCAAATACCGCACCTGGGATCCAGAGCTGAAGCTGGGGCCTCAGGATCAACGGCTGTCTTCCGAGGTTTCGCCCGCGGGCTCTTCCTCGACTTCAGTGGGATCCCCGACAAAAGAGGCCGGCACCACCGTCACCGCTACAATGCTGTCTTCGGGATCCAAGCGCTGCACCAGCACCCCTGTTGCCTCACGAGACTGAGTGGGGATGGCCTTGGCCAACTGGCGCATAACAATGCCTCTGGCAGTTACCAACAGGATCTCGTCCTCGGCATTGACGATGCGCAGGGCAGCCAATTCATCCGACTCCTGGCGGAACTTGGTGGCGATCACCCCCTTGCCACCCCGGTTTTGCTGACGGAAGTGGTCGATGGCCGAGCGCTTGCCCCGCCCTTCTTTGGTGATCACCAATACCCAGGGGTTGGCCAGCCCCTCCCCCTCTCGCTCAGCAGCCATCACCGACTCGGCGAAAATAATGTCCATACTGACGATGTCGTCACCGGGGTTGAGGGTGATGGCCCGCACGCCGCGAGCAGGCCGCCCTAGGGGACGCAGTTGCTCGTCATCTGCCCGGAAGCGAATGGACATGCCTTGGCGGGTTGCCATCACTACATCGTCGCTGGAGCGGGCGCGGCGCACCCAGCGCAGCTCATCGTTTTCCTCCAGAGAAATGGCAATTAGGCCGTTGGAACGCACATTGGCAAAGGCGCTGAGGGCCGTTTTTTTGATGTAGCCCCCCTGGGTCAGCATCACCAGATATTCGTCGTCGCTGAACTTGCTCACGGGCACCATCGAGGTAACCCGCTCTTCCCGGCTCAGGGGCAGCAACTGGACGATGGCGCTGCCGCGGGCGGTGCGGCTTCCCTGCGGGATCTCGTAGGCAGGCAGGGTATAGACCATCCCCCGATCTGTGAAAAAGAGGATGGTGTCGTGGCTGCGACAGGCAAAAAATTGCTCGATGGCATCGTCGTCTTTGATACGGGTGCCGGCCTTGCCGCGGGTGGCCCGCCCCTGCACCTGAAATTCTTTGATGTCCATGCGCTTGATGTAGCCCTGCTCCGTGAGAAAGATGACCGTCTCGCGGTTCTCGATCAGATCGGCTGTCTGCAGCTCACAGTCTTCCAGACAGAGGCGGGAGCGGCGCGGGCTGGCAAAGCGGGCCTTGAGCTGCTGCAGCTCTTCGCTGATGATCTGCATCACCCGCTCCCGACGGGCCAAAATATCCCGCAAATCGGCAATTTGCCTCACCAAGTCTTCGTGTTCGGCCTGGATTTTCTCCGCTTCCAGGGCGGTGAGGCGGCGCAGTTGCATTTGCAAGATCCCGTCGGCTTGCGCTTCGCTCAGGCCCAATGTTGCTTGTAATTCGGATCGGGCGGCGGCGGTATCGGCGGCTCCGCGGATGAGGGCGATCACCTGATCCAACTGCCCCAAAGCCACCAGGTACCCCTGCAACAGGTGATCCCGCTCCTCCGCCTTTTGTAGCTCATAGCGGGTGCGCCGCTCGATCACCGCCTCCCGGAAATCCAAGAAAGCCTGCAGCGCGTCCCGCAGGGTCAGGGTGCGCGGCTCGCCGTTGAGGATGGCCAGCATGTTGACCCCGAAACTAGACTGCAGGGGGGTCTGCTTGTAGAGGTTGTTGAGCACCACCTGGGGCTGGGCATCCCGCTTCAGCTCGATCACCACCCGCATGCCGCTGCGGTCGCTCTCGTCGCGAATGTCGGCAATGCCTTCCAGTTTTTTGTCGTTGACCAGCTCGGCAATTTTTTCAATCATGGCTGCCTTGTTGGTCTGGTAGGGCAGCTCGGTGATGATGATGGCGTCCCGCGCCGGTCGGCCCCGCTGCTCAATGGTCTCGATGGTGGCCACCCCCCGCAGGGTGATGGAGCCGCGCCCGGTGGTATAGGCTTCGCGGATGCCCTCCTGGCCCAGGATCAGCCCGCCGGTGGGGAAATCGGGGGCCGGGATCCACTGCATCAACTCCAAGCTGGTCAGGTTGGGGTTGTGGATGAGGGCAATCAGGCCGTCCACCAGCTCTCCCAGGTTGTGGGGGGGGATGTTGGTGGCCATGCCCACGGCAATGCCGGAAGATCCGTTCAACAACAACTGCGGGATCCGCGCCGGCAGCACCAGCGGCTCTTGCTGGGATCCGTCGTAGTTGTCGATGAAGTCGACGGTGTTGGCGTCGATATCCTGCAGCAGCGCTTCCTGGGCAAAGGCGGTGAGGCGGCACTCGGTGTAGCGCATGGCCGCCGGCGGGTCGTTGTCGATGGAGCCGAAGTTGCCGTGCCCGTCCACCAGGCGCTCCCGCATGGAGAAGTCCTGCGCCATGCGCACCAGGGCATCGTAAACCGCCTGATCCCC
>NZ_JANSJI010000236.1:0-914 GCF_047462475.1 Synechococcus sp. H55.11 | reverse complement strand
AGATGTGTATTAGTGACTGATACGGGTAGACCCGGGGAACTCCCAGGGGGTGCTGGAGGTTCCCCTTCGGGGGGATCCCTAGAAATTGGAAACACAGGGACTAACAAACTCGAAGGCTTCCTCCCCTTTACTGGTTCCCCTTCGGGGGGATCCCTAGAAATTGGAAACTCGCCTTGTTTTAGCTCATCGTCGTCGCCGTAATAGGAGTGGGTTCCCCTTCGGGGGGATCCCTAGAAATTGGAAACTCTTCGTCTCCGCCTTGCTGGGGCTCGACGATGATCCTGGGTTCCCCTTCGGGGGGATCCCTAGAAATTGGAAACTAACTTTGTAGATCAAACATTTTGTCCTCCTTTTAAGAGGTTCCCCTTCGGGGGGATCCCTAGAAATTGGAAACTGCTTGACGGCGGTGCGGTCAGAGGGCTCGCCCGTCGCGGTTCCCCTTCGGGGGGATCCCTAGAAATTGGAAACATGGACTCTACGAGGGTGTTCATCTTGGCTCCTTGGGCGGTTCCCCTTCGGGGGGATCCCTAGAAAATTGGAAACTGGCCGAGACTCACCCTCTGGCCCATGAATGATGTGGTGGCTCCCCTTCGGGGGGATCCCTAGAAATTGGAAACACTTCCAGAGCCGGGCGGGGCAACCTTCTGTCACCGCAGGTTCCCCTTCGGGGGGATCCCTAGAAATTGGAAACCCCATCTTCTCCTTCGTCTCCACCCTCTTCCCCTTCGTGGTTCCCCTTCGGGGGGATCCCTAGAAATTGGAAACCCGGTCTGGGGGTTGGTGCGCATCACGACCTGGAAGACGAGGTTCCCCTTCGGGGGGATCCCTAGAAATTGGAAACCGACCCATGCAGTTGGGTGGTACCAGTGAATCAAGAAACGGTTCCCCTTCGGGGGGATCCAACTTCCCTCACC
>NZ_JANSJI010000235.1:0-967 GCF_047462475.1 Synechococcus sp. H55.11 | reverse complement strand
GGCAACCACACCAAAATGAGGGACAACGCAAAAATCAGGCCCGGCAGGGCATAGGGCAAGTCCACAATGAAGCTGAGCAGCGCCAGCAGCCGTACTTTCAACCGGGTCAGGGCATAGCCCAAGATCGTCGCCATCCCGCTGCAGAGCAGCGCTGCTCCTCCCGCCAAGCCCAAACTGTGCAGCGTGGCGCGGCGGGCCCGCTCCAGCTCAAAAAGAACCAGGCGGAAATGCTCCAGCGTCAGGTTAGACCAGACTAAGGGCAGGCCATAGGCCCGCAGCAGGGCAGTTGCAGCCATGGCCAGCAAAGGCCCGAGAATGAGCAGCAAGGCTGCGGCGAAGAGGATCCCGCTGAGCAGCCAACCCAGCCAGCCCAAGCGATAGGGATCCGGAGGGGCCTCGCCTGGATCCAGCCCCTCCTGAGGCTGCTGTGACCAGGCCAAAAAGAAGAGGGCCGGCAGGCCAAAGAGCAACGCCAGCGCCGCGCTGCGCCCAAACCCATCCCCGCCGAAGTTGATCACCTCTTGGTACAGCAGGGTGGGCAAAGTCAGGTAGCGTCCTGGGATCCCCAGCAAGGCCGGGATCCCGAAATTGCCCCAGGCCCCCAGGAAGGCCAGCGCCGCCGCTGCCGCCACAGAGGGCCGCAACAGGGGCAGGGTGATGAAGAGCCAAACCTGCAGCAGGTTTGCCCCATCCAGTTGGGCCGCCTCCTGAGCTTGCCTGGCGAGCCGGCTCAAGCCCGCCACCAGCGTCAGGTAGGCAATTGGCAGCACAAAAAGAGCCAGCAGCAGAATGATCCCCCCCGGCGTGTAGAAGCTCCACAGGGATCCCTGCTTCCCCAAAATCCAGCGCAGCCCCTGCTGCAAATAGCCCACCGGCCCGGCCCATTGGATCCAGGCCAAGGCCAAAACCTGGGGCGGAACCACGAGGGGAGATAAAAAGAGCACCCGCAGGATGCCGCGGCCCGGCA
>NZ_JANSJI010000234.1:0-4480 GCF_047462475.1 Synechococcus sp. H55.11 | reverse complement strand
TGCCAAGCATTAGCAGAAAATGGTGCAAGGGGTTCTCTTGTCATGGGTTATCGAGTTGTTGTTGAAAGATGGTGCAAGAAGAACTTTTCTCTTGCTCAGAAAACTTTTGTTGACACTTTTCAATGAGTGTCGACAACTCCCCTTTGAGTTCCTGCAGATGGGCAAGCGATTCATCAGTTTGTCTTTGCTTTTCGCTTGGCTCTATGGGCATCTGCCAACAGGGAAGGACCTGCCCACTGTCCTGAAGCAGTAGCGATTCTTTGAACTCGCCCGGTATGTGTAAGGCCCTCAATTTAAAATTGCCTGGCATTCGGGCCGCTCCAAAAACACTTCTGGCAAAATGGAATCCCCAAAGTACCCTGGCGGCGCAATCACTATGGCAAACCCCTTCAGATTCAACTCGGTTTCGTCGTAAACCACCAGTTGGCTGAAACCGGCGGCAGGATCCCCCTCCATATCGAGAATGCGGGCTTTTCGCTGGATAATCCAAGGGGTCTCCCCTTCTAGTTCAGAAGGGGCCAGAGGGCGATCTAGGCCAAACACGAACTCTCCACTTCGACCCACAAGAGTCCACTCTAAGCTATTGAGCTTCTCTGTACCTGCGAAGCAAAAGGCGTAATCGCTGTACGGAACAAAATACAGTCCTACCAGCCGGGATTTTTCATCAGGGTGGCTGCGGGCACTCAAGCAAGCCTCAAAACCCAGTAGAGAGGCTGGATCGACGGGCTGCCCATAACAAAGCAGGATGTCGTCTTTTGAGTGTTTCCACCACTCTTGTTGCGCGAAGGCAGGGATCCTACCGGATAAAGCCATTAGAACCATCAGGGCCGTTGCCGCCAATGATCTGTACATAGAGCCGCATCTGAACGCTGAGGATAGCAGTACCTTAGCCCAAAGCGCCTTTCTGCTGGGTGATCGGGATCAGCCTTACCCATCCCCAAAGGGCAAGGGGTTAGACTGCTACTCTATAAAGTGATTCATCCTTCTCAACCGTTGGCCTATTCTCCCCATGACTGCTGCACCTGCCCTCGCCCATCTGCCCAGCCAGTACAACCCCTTTGAGACCGAGCCGAAGTGGCAGCGCTTTTGGGAGGAAAAGGGGTTCTACGTAGCGGATCCCAAGGCGCCGGGAGAAGCCTTCAGCATGGTGCTGCCCCCGCCCAACGTCACCGGCAGCCTGCACATGGGCCATGCCTTTGCCTTTACCCTGCCGGATGTGGTGGTGCGCTACAAGCGCATGCGCGGCTACAACGTCCTCTGGCTGCCCGGCACGGATCATGCCAGCATTGCCGTGCACACCATCCTGGAAAACCAACTGCGCCAGGAGGGCAAGAGCCGCTTTGAGCTGGGCCGCGAGGCTTTTCTGGAGCGGGCCTGGGCCTGGAAGGAGCAATCCCAGGGCACCATCAAAAGCCAACTGCGGCGGCTGGGCCTGTCGCTGGACTGGACGCGGGATCGCTTTACTCTCGATGAGGGGCTGAGCCGGGCAGTTACGGAAGCCTTTGTCCGCCTCTACGAAGCA
Source organism: Synechococcus sp. H55.11 (assembly GCF_047462475.1). Taxonomy (NCBI): domain Bacteria; kingdom Bacillati; phylum Cyanobacteriota; class Cyanophyceae; order Synechococcales; family Synechococcaceae; genus Synechococcus; species Synechococcus sp. H55.11. The sequence continues at coordinate 2,958 of NZ_JANSJI010000234.1, read as the reverse complement.
GGGCTAATTTACCGGGGCGAGTATTTGGTCAACTGGTGTCCGGCCACCCAGTCGGCAGTCTCCGACATTGAGGTGGACAACAAAGAGGTCAAGGGTCACCTCTGGCATTTCCGCTATCCCTTGGCCGCGGATCCCAACCAGTACCTGGTGGTGGCCACCACCCGCCCCGAGACGATGCTGGGGGATACAGCCGTGGCGGTCCACCCGCAAGACGAGCGCTACCGCCATCTCATTGGCCAGTTTGTGCGGCTGCCCATCAAGGATCGCCTTATCCCCATCATCGCCGACGAGTACGTGGATCCCTCCTTTGGCTCCGGCTGTGTCAAAGTTACCCCAGCCCACGATCCCAACGACTTTGAGATGGGCCGTCGCCACCAGTTGCCCTTGATCAACATTCTCAACAAGGACGGCACCCTCAACGAGAACGGGGATCCCTTCACCGGTCTGGATCGCTTTGTCGCCCGCGAGAAGGTGGTGCAGTGGTTTGCCGAGCACGGTCTGCTGGAGAAGGTGGAAGAGTACACCCACAGCGTGCCCTACAGCGACCGCGGGGGCGTGCCCATCGAGCCGCTGCTCTCCATTCAATGGTTTTGCGATGTCTCGGGGATGGGGGCCCGCTGCTTGCAGGAGGAGCGAGAGCACCACAACCCCCGCTTTATCCCGGAGCGCTGGACCAAGGTTTACACCGGCTGGCTGGAGAAGCTGCGCCCCTGGTGCATCTCGCGGCAACTGTGGTGGGGGCACCAGATCCCGGCCTGGTATCCGGTCATCGACGGTCAGATCCCTGAGGATCCCCAGGCTTTTGTGGTGGCCCGCAATGCCGAAGAGGCCTGGGCGAAGGCACGGGAGAAGTTTGGCCCGGCCCTCGAGCGGCTGGAGCGGGATCCCGATGTGTTGGACACCTGGTTTAGCTCCGCTCTGTGGCCTTTTTCCACGCTGGGCTGGCCGGAAGAGACAGAGGACTTCAAGCGCTACTACCCCAATTCCCTCATGTCCACAGGCTTCGACATCATCTTTTTCTGGGTGGCCCGCATGGCCATGATGGGAGTGCAGTTTACCGGCCAGATCCCCTTCAAGGATGTCTACATCAACGGCCTGGTGCGGGACGAGCAGGGGGCGAAAATGTCCAAGTCCAAGGGCAACGGCATCGATCCCATCGAGCTTTTGGACAAATACGGCACCGACGCCCTGCGCTACGCTCTGGTTAAAGAAGTGGTGGGGGCAGGGCAGGATATCCGCCTGGCCTACGACCGCAAGACCGGCGAGAGCGCCAGCGTGGAAGCAGCCCGCAACTTCGCCAACAAGATCTGGAACGCCTCCCGCTTTGTGCTCCTGAACCTGGAGGGGCAGACCCCCGCCCAACTGGGATCCCCTGCCCCCGCAGCGCTGGAGCTGGCCGATCGCTGGATCCTGTCGCGACTGCACTCCGCGGCCACCCAGGTTATCGAAGAGCTGGAAGCCTACGGCCTGGGCGAGGGGGCGCGGCTCTTGTATTCCCTGATTTGGGATGACTTCTGCGACTGGTACATCGAGCTGGCCAAGCCGCGGCTGCGGGGAGAAGACCCGACCTCTAAGCGCACGGCACAGCAGGTGTTGGCCACTGTGCTGGAGACCATCCTCCGGCTGCTGCACCCCTGGATGCCCCATATCACCGAAGAAGTCTGGCAGCTCCTCACCCAGGCCAACCAAACCACCTCCATCTCCGTCCAGCCCTATCCCGCCCCTGACCCTAACTGGGTTGACCCTCAACTGGAGCGGGAGTTCGGCCTGGTGATCCAGACCATCAGCAGCTTGCGCAACCTGCGGGCAGAGGCTGGCCTTAAGCCCCATCAAACCATCACGGCTCTGCTGGTTACCGAGGATCCCGACGAGCAGCGGATCCTCACCGCCGCTCAAGCCTACATCCGCGATCTGGCCAAGGCCGAGTCCCTAGAAATTACGGGATCCCTGGCCACGGAGCCCAAGCAGGTGGCGGCTGCCGTAGTGGGCACGGTGCAGGTGCTGGTGCCCTTGGCGGGGCTGGTGGATGTGGAGGCGCTGCGGGCTAAAGTGCAAAAAGATCTGGCCAAGCTGGAAAAAGAGGCTCAAGGGATCCGCGCCCGCCTGGAGAACCCCAGTTTCCTCAGTCGGGCCAACCCGGAAGTGGTGCAGGCTAGCCGCGAGCAACTGGCGGAGCTGGAGGCCCAGATGCAGCTCTTGCAAGCCCGCCTGGAAAAGTTGGGCTAGGGCAACGGGGAGCGCTCTCCTTTGGGGCTCTTGACCTGGGCAGCCGACTTGCGTAGCCTCGAGCTCAATAGCACCGGCTATTTTGCTATTTTTGTGCAAGGGGAGTGACCATCCCCCATCTCTGTGTTATGATGAAAATTAGTTCGAGATAAATGTCGGTTGTAGCGTTCGGTTCTTCTGGTCTTGACGGGTTTTCACGTTTTGTATTGGCAGACGGCTCTCCGAATATCTCGCCCTTTGTTCCTCTCTCTTTCGGAGATCGTCGATGTCGATTTATGTAGGCAACCTTTCCTTTAAGGTGACAGAAGCGGATTTGACCGCTGTTTTTGCCGAGTACGGTTCTGTGAAGCGGGTGCAGATCCCCACCGACCGGGAGACTGGCCGCATCCGCGGTTTTGGGTTTGTGGAAATGAGTTCTGAGGCCGAAGAGCAGGCTGCTATTGCCGCTCTGGATGGCGCAGAATGGATGGGCCGCGACCTCAAGGTCAACAAGGCTCGCCCGCGGGAAGAACGCCCCACCTCAGGCTTCCGCTCTGGTAACGCCAACGGCGGCGAGCGGCGGCGCAGCTTCCAATCTCGCTATTAAAACGCCTGCTGAGGCTTCTCGGTTTGAGTTCGCCCCTCACCCCCGGCCCCCGCGCCAGGGGGCTCCCGGCCCACCGCCCCGCCGCCCCGGTCGGGGATGCAAAGCGCGCCCGGCGCGGCAAAACGGAGGGGAGGAGAGTCGGGGGG
>NZ_JANSJI010000233.1:0-977 GCF_047462475.1 Synechococcus sp. H55.11 | reverse complement strand
CCGCGTCCCAAATCGTTCCGTTTCCAATTTCTAGGGATCCCCCCGAAGGGGGAACTTGGGTGGTGTTACTGGTCGGCTGCCCAGTCTTCCCATAGGGTTTCCAATTTCTAGGGATCCCCCCGAAGGGGGAACCGCGGACTGGTTCGAGCCGGTCATCACCGACATTCGTCGCTGTTTCCAATTTCTAGGGATCCCCCCGAAGGGGGAACGCAGTGGATCCAGGCCAACCCGACAAACCTCACGGTGGTTCTCGTTTCCAATTTCTAGGGATCCCCCCGAAGGGGGAACTTAAGAAGGCCCAGCTCGCCGGAGGGGCGGCAGCTAAGAGTTTCCAATTTCTAGGGATCCCCCCGAAGGGGGAACGGCCCATTTGTTGCAGGTCCTGCTCTACCCATTCCAGGGTTTCCAATTTCTAGGGATCCCCCCGAAGGGGGAACTATTGTGAAGGCCGCCCCGGCCCTCTCATTCCCCTCGTATACGTTTCCAATTTCTAGGGATCCCCCCGAAGGGGGAACTCGTTCGAGCTGTTCTTACCGTCATCCGGGATAATCTGTTTCCAATTTCTAGGGATCCCCCCGAAGGGGGAACTGCCTGAGGAGTCACCCACGGTGCTGGTGCCACCGAGTGTTTCCAATTTCTAGGGATCCCCCCGAAGGGGGAACCGTTCCCTTGGGACGGGCCTCACCCTCTGGCCCCTGAAGTTTCCAATTTCTAGGGATCCCCCCGAAGGGGGAACCAATTAATACTAAAACCCCAGCCTTGCCCTGCAAAGCGAGTTTCCAATTTCTAGGGATCCCCCCGAAGGGGGAACACGAAGGGAAGTGGACGCGCATCTGTGTGTTGCCTGTTTCCAATTTCTAGGGATCCCCCCGAAGGGGGAACCATGTCCGCTTCTGGTTCTGGTTCTTCTGGTGGGGAAGTTCGTTTCCAATTTCTAGGGATCCCCCCGAAGGGGGAACTCTACCCCTATTAAACCC
>NZ_JANSJI010000232.1:44287-60558 GCF_047462475.1 Synechococcus sp. H55.11 | reverse complement strand
GGGTGCTATCCATCCCCACCGTATAGACGGTGGGGAATTCCGCACCTTACGTTAACATCTACATCGACTCTGGCGCGCTCAGGCCGAGAATGCCGGTGAGCACGTTAAATAAAACCTGTCGCGTGGCCTGCACCAATTGGATGCGGGCTTGGGCCAAAAGGGGATCCTCTTTTAAGAGGGGCAAAATGCGGCAGTTGTCGTAAAACTTGTTGAAATCGGCAGCAATCGCCTCGGCATAGCGAATGATCTTGTGAGGGGCGCGCTCTTCGGCAGCGGCAATCAGCTCATCGGGCAGGGCCAAGAGGCGCAGCAGCAGGGATCGCTCTTCAGGTTCTTTGTAGGGCAGTTTTTGCTGCTCCGTCAAAGCAACTGTGGCGGTTAGCTGCACCTGTTCCTCTTCCTGTAACCGCCGCAGCAGGGTACAGCAGCGGGCGTGGCTGTAGTGGACATAGACCACCGGGTTGTCGAAAGTTTGCTTGACGGCCAAATCCAAATCAAAGTTGATGGGGCTGTCCATGCTGCTGCTGAGCAAAAACCAGCGGGCTGCATCGACCCCCACGCCAATTTCGGGATCCTCAATAAGATCGTTTAAGGAGACAAAATTGCCGGTGCGCTTCGACATGCGCACTTCGGTCTTCTCGCCGGTTTCCGGGTCGGTTTTGAACAATTTGACAAATTGTCCAATCAGGATCTCCAGCTTGACCTCTGGGCTGAAGGCGCCCACCGCCGCCCTTAAACGACCGATATAGCCGTGGTGATCCGAGCCGAGGATGTTGATGAGTCGCTGATAGCCCCGCCGCACTTTGTCGCGGTGGTAGGCAATATCGGCGGCCAGGTAGGTAAAGGAGCCATCGGCCTTTTGCACCACCCGATCCTTGTCGTCGCCAAACTCTTGGGTTTTGAAATAGACGGCCTCTTCCGCCCCCGGCTTGGGATCCTCACCCCGCGGCGCCTTAGCCCTGTAGAGGAAGCCGCGCTCCTGCAGCTCCTGCAAAGCCTGTTGGATGGCGCTCAGCCCTGTCTGGGGATCGGGGGTGTGCAGGCGGCGTTCGCTAAACCAGTGATCGAACTCGGTGCGCAGTTGTTGCAGGGTCTGCTGTTGCCAGGCCAGCATTTCCTGGTAAGCAAAATCGGTGTACTCTTCCGGGGTGGTGGGCAGAGGGCGGATCCCGGCCTTGACCTGATCCAACAGCCGCCGGGCGATATCGACCAAATAGCTGCCGTGGTAGGCATCTTCCGGCAGAGCCACCTCTTCGCCTTGCAGTTGTCGCACCCGCACTTCTAGCGACTGGCCCAAGAGCCGCATCTGGTTGCCAGCATCGTTGATGTAGAACTCCCGCTCCACCTGGTGCCCCGTCCAGCGCAGCAGGTTGGCCAGGGTCGAGCCGACAGCAGCCCAGCGCCCATGTCCCACGTGCAGCGGCCCCGTTGGGTTAGCGGAAACATACTCCAGCAGGATGCGCTCGGGATGGGGGGCAGCGGTTTTGCCGAAATCTTCCCCCAACCGCAACAGCTCTTGCAATCGCTCGGCCAAAAAGGGATCCCCCAGCCGGAAGTTGAGGTACCCACCGCCTGCCACCTCGGTTTCTATGTCCGGCAGATCCAGGTGTTTTTGCAGGGTTTGGGCAATTTGGGCCGGCGCCATGCGGCAGAGCTTGGCCATCCCCAAGGGGGTAGGACAGGCGTAGTCGCCGTAGCGGGGATCGCTGGGGATCTGGATCACGGGAGTAACCCCTGCCGCCTGCTCAGGTGTTAGGGATCCCAGTTGGCCTGCCGCCCGTTGAATGCTCTCGGATACGGCGGCGGCGAGGAACCGAATCAGCGAGGTGGAAGGGGATTGGGTTGCCATGGCTAAAGGGAGCTGAGTTGAGAGCGAGGTTGACAGGGATCCCTGCTGCAGCAGGAGCACTATCATACTGGCAACAGACTGGCTATGACCAAAGGCTGCCCACACCTGAGCTGCGAATTTCCCAGCATCGAAGAGCTGATGGTTGCCCCCGACCCTCGACAAGCAGGCGAACAGCTCAACTCGTTGTACAAGCAGGATCGGGATGACAGGATTTGAACCTGCGGCCCTCTGCTCCCAAAGCAGATGCGCTACCAAGCTGCGCTACATCCCGGCTTAACTTTTGCGATTATGACAGATCCCCGCCGCTAATGCACACTTGAACAAGGCTGCGGCAGCCCCCTCAGGGCGATAGGGGAATGGAAAATCCGTTCAGATCAAGACTTCAGCATCTTGGCCGGCATGACAATGAGGGTGTTTCCCTGCCGCTCCACCACGTAGAGCTCCTGCCCGGCTTGGATTTCGAGGTTGGGGATGCTGCACTTGGCATTCCAGGTGGAACCGAGATAAGAGACCCGACCGCGCTGACCAGCCGGGATCGCTGTAACTGCCCGTGCCTCTCGCGATTCTTTGAGAAGATCTTCTAGTTGAGTCGAACCGGAAGGGACTAGGCGTCGGCTGAGGACGATCAATCCAATGGAGAGCAGGATCCAAGCCGAAAATTGTGCCCAAATGGGCCAACCCCAGTAGGCCAAAAGGGCGGCCCCCAGGGCCGCTACACCTACCGGGCCGGCTACCAACTCCGGCAAAAACAGCTCAGAGGCGATGAGAACCAAGCCAAAGACAATCCAAGGCCAAACCATAGAATCCAGGGATCCCACAAATTCAGTATGGCTTAAAACCTGTGATTGCTCAGGGAGATCCCTTGTCTTTGGAGAGATGGGGTTGGGGCTTATCCACCCAGGCGGTAATTCTCCAAAAACTGGAGGGGATCCAACTCGCCTTGAGGCAGGTTCTTGGGCAGGTTTTTGGATTCGGCAATCTGCATCAGCGTCTCCCAGTCGGTGTTCATGACAAAGGCCACCGCTTGACGAGCCGCCTCTCGGTGCGGGCAGGCCTCTCCCAAGACACAGCCATCTCGACAGAGGGTAGCGCAATCGTGCGCGGTGCTTTTGGGATCCGGGCCAGCCATGATGTCTTCCTCTCTTGGGTTTCATATTTTCTTTAGGATACCTGAAGAGAATCTTGCGCTTGCAGGAGATTTTGGAGAGGGCGGATAGCCTAGACGAGGAAATGAGGCGACAAGACCTGTTCAAGCGAAGAGGAGCCTTATGGAGTTTTCACAATTGCAAGCGCTGGTGAATCGAGCCTTAGAAGACAAAAAGCTCACCCGCACCGAGGTTGACCAAATCGTCGGCGCCATCCGGGCCGACGGCAAAATCTCCCCCGAAGAGATGGACTTGCTGGAGTCCATTCGCCAGATGGTGCTCCGCCGGGAAATTCAGGTGGTGGAAACGGCAGATTGAGGGACCCTCAAGTAGAGGGTGACTTCGCTGCGGTTGTGGAACAGGTGACGGGCCCTCACCACAGAGAAGGCACGACCCAAGATCTCCAGACTTTGCCGCAGCACCCGCAGGCGCTGCCGGTGGGGCAACTTCAGGGTCATCAGGGCCGCTCCCTGTGGCTCCAGATGGGGGGCGAAAGCCACCATCAAGTTGGCAGAGGCCGGGCCATCCATGCGCATGTCGTTGAGGATGAGGTGAAACCGGCCTGGGCTACGGGCCAAGTAGGCTTGGGCGCTGAGGCGATGGTGGCAGATCCCCGGATCTTGGCTGAGGCGCTCGTCCAAGTCTGCCGGATCCACTGCTGTCACCTGCTGGCCATACAGGCGCAAAATGCGCGACCATCCCCCCGGCGCTGCCCCCAGATCCAAAGCCTGTCCGCCCGCTACCCAAGGAACCTGAAACACCTGGATGGCCTCCAGCAGCTTAAACTCGGAGCGGCTGATCTGGTTTGGATCCCGCCGGAAGCGGTGGATCCCGCCAGCCCAGTTGGAGAGGTTCTGTGCAGCCAGGGATAGGCCCAGCCAGGCCCGGATCCCTCCTGTCTCGGCCAGGATCACCACCGAGATCACCTGCTGGGGATCTTTGACCTGCAGGGGGGCTCCCACCGCCGCGATCACCTGTTCGGCCAGGGCTTCGTTGACCTGAAAGGGCTTGAGATTCGGCCCTCCAAACAGGCGCGTCTGCACCGAAAAGCTGCGCATGGGGTCGATGGCCGCCAACATTTCCTCATCAAGGTGCAATTTGCTCAGGGATCCCTCGTCTAGCCGCTGTTCTCGGTGAATGGGGCAGATGTGGCGCAAAAAAATGGGCGGGTCAGCCTGCCAAGCCTCCACCAGGTCAACAAACGAGCGTTGGCTGCACACCCACACCAAGCCGGGCGCCTCCCGCAGCCGCTGTACGGCGGCCTCCGGATCCGCAGCTTTTATCTCCCGGATGGCCAGATCCAAAAAATCCGGGTCGGCGCTGCCCAGCCAGGTATGGGTATCGGGGGGAAGAGAACTGCTCAACGGGCTCGCTGCCAACGCAGGTAGGGTAAACAGGCGGCTACTTGTTGAATCTGGGCTGTGGCCGCCAGCAATTGCCCTGTGGCATCCCAGGTGCCCTGCACCAGCATTTGCCAGGCCCCCTGAGGGATCTCCACAGCAGCGGCATGGTTCTGCCAGCGCACCTGTTTGTTGGGCAGATCCAGGGTCAACCGAAGCTGTGGATCCTCGGCCACCGCCTTTTGCAGGGTTTGGATCAGGCTCGCCGGCGCCGTCGCACAAGGGATCCCCAGGGCCAAACAGTTGCCGAAGAAGATCTCGGCAAAGCTTTCGCCGATGAGGGCGCGGATCCCCCACTTGGCCAGCGCTTGCGGCGCATGCTCGCGGCTGGAGCCACAGCCAAAATTGGCGTTGACCACGAGGATTTCGGCTCCCTGGTACTGGGGCAGGTCAAAGGGATGCTGGCCGGAAGCTTGGGCGCGGTCGTCGGCAAACACGTGCCGGCCCAAGCCCTCAAAGGTGACGCACTTCAAAAAGCGGGCCGGGATGATCCGATCGGTGTCGATGTCGTTGCCCAGCAGGGGGATGCCTCGGCCTGTAACGGTCAAAACTTCGCTCGGCATGGAAACTGGAATGAACTTTGGGACTGGATCTGGGGGTTGGCTGCGGGGTAGCGACGTTTGGCAATGCCCTGCTCGACGGCCAACTGGGCCTCGGCTACCGGCGGTAAACCTGATTTTCCAGATTGCGCACCTGCCGTTCCAGCCGATCCAGCCGCCCGCGCAGCTCGTCCATTTCCGATTGGCGGGGCACGCCCAAATCCTGTAGAACGTTGCGCACCTGCCGCTGCACGTAGGATTCAAAGTTGCTCTGCTCGGATTTTACCTGGTTGAGCAGGTTGTTGATGAGATTGGATGCCTCTTCTGGGTTGAGCTGGCCCTTCTGCACCAGATCGTCGGCAGCCTTCTTCAACTGCTCTGCCAGCAAGGTGGTGGTGCCGACGCCCATCAGCAAAAGCTGACGTAAGATACTGTTGTTATCCAATGCTGCCCTCCAGAGAACGCGTGCCGAAGGTACGGGCTTCTATGACCATCCATTTTCCTCAGTTTGCCTTCAACTTCGCAACCGGTTCGGCCAGCTTCTCCCTTCCCCCTGAGGCAGCACAACAATGGCACGAGGTTCTGCAGATTCTTTGGGAGCGACTCAAGCGCAGCTCCCGCCAGCAGCCTCAGGATCCCGTTGAATTTCGTTACCCTGCTGAGGATTTCAGCTTGGAGATGTTCTGCAACCCCAATATCTGGACTGGCCCCCATGCAGCCAAGGTGCTGGTAACTTTGAAAACCAAGGTGCTGCGCCTTTCCACTGAAGTGGAGTTCTCTCGCCTGCAAGAAGACCTCAGCCAGTATCTGGAGTCCCTGCCATGAGCGAAGGGCGGCACACTGCGGCAGAGGATCCCGTGGCTATTACGGTGATGCAACTGCTGGAAGAGCCGCCAGAGGGGATCCCCGGCCACTTGGAAGTGGTTTGCCTCACTTGGCATGACCGCCAGCGATCCCGGCAGCGGCTGGTGAGCGATCAGGGCACGGTAATCCAGTTGATGCTGCCTCGCGGCACTCATCTTCAGGATGGGGATCTACTCTACGCGGATGCGCAGCGACACATCCGGGTCAAAGCCCAAGCCGAACCGGTACTCTTGATTCAACCGGAAAACCCGATCCAGATGGGCCAAGTGATGCATCAACTGGGCAATTGGCACCGCCCGGCCCACATTTCCCCCCAAGGGCAGATCCGGGCGCTGGCCGATGAGCCGTTGCAGGACTGGCTGGCCCACCTGGGGATCCCGTTTCAGTTGGAGATGGCTGTCTTCGAGCCCAACCTGTTGGCCCACAGCCATTAGCCTGGGTCTAGCTGAGCAGTCATCCTCAGGTGTCTAAGTTCTCGATCCGAACGGGCTCAAGAGCTTCTGCCGGCGGAAACCCCAGCACCTGAGCATAAAAGTAAAGCTCCGCCTCTAAGGCCCGTTTGATGTTGGCCGCCTGGCGAAAGCCGTGTTGTTCTCCCTCGAAGGGCACATAGGCCACCGGGATCCCTTTGGCCCGCAGGGCGGCTACCATCCTCTCTGCCTGATTGGGGGGCACGATGGCGTCTTCCAAGCCCTGAAAGAAAATAACCGGACAATTGAGGCCATCCAGGTGGTGGATGGGAGAGCGCTCCCGGTAGAGATCTCGTCGTTGCGGGTAGGGGCCAATTAAGCTGTCCAAGTAGCGGGACTCGAACTTGTGGGTGTCCTGTGCCAGGGCCTCCAGGTCGCTCACCCCGTAGTAGCTGGCACCGGCCTTGAAGACGGTGTGAAAGGTCAAAGCTGCCAGCGTGGTGTAGCCGCCGGCGCTGCCGCCGCGAATGAGCAATCGCTCGCCATCAACCCGGCCCTGTTGGGCCAAGAATCGGGCTCCAGCAATGCAATCTTCCACGTCCACAAGGCCCCATTGGCCCTTGAGGGCCTCCCGGTAGGCCCGTCCATAGCCGCTGCTGCCGCGGTAGTTGACATCCAAAACGGCAATCCCGCGGCTGGTCCAGTACTGGATCCCCAGGTCGAGCACGGCTGCTGTTGCTCCCGTGGGCCCGCCGTGACTTTTCACCAGCAGGGGCGGCTTTTCGCCGGCAGGGGCCACAAAGTCGCGGTTCTTGGGAGGATAGAAGAAGCCGTAGGCCACTGCTCCGCCCGAGGTGGGAAAGGTGATGGACTCAGGGATCGACAAGTACCCAGGATCCACCGCCACGCTGCTAGAACGGGCCACCACCTCCAATTGGCCAGAAGGTAAGTCCAGACAGACCAAGGCCATGGCTTCGCTGGGGGATCCGGCCAGGAAGGCAGCTTTTTCGCCGCTAACTTGAAGGTTGTGGAGCTCGGTGTAGGGTATGGGGAGCTCCTGCCTCTGTCCTGAACGCGGATCCAAAAGCGCCAGGTGGCAGAGCCCCTCTTGTCGATAGATGGCCAGGATTTGCCCATCCCCACAGAAGCCGTAGGTGCTCAGGCCAAACACCCACTGGGGCTCGCCAAACTCTGCTTCCATAGGACAGAGGGAAATGGGGCCCTGGGGATCCCAGCGGTAGAGGTTCCACCAGCCGCTGCGGTCGGAAACAAAGTAAAGCTCCCCCTGCGGCGACCACTGGGGCTGGAAAATGGACTCAGCCGGGCCACCAACGAGTTTCTGGGGTTCTCCCAAGCTGCCGTCAGGAGCCACTTCCGCCCGCCACAGCTCCGTGCCGTCCCAGGGCATCTGGGGGTGATCCCAGGCCAGCCACACCAGGATCTGACCGTCTGGGCTCAGTTGCGGGCTGGCGTAGAAATCGTGGCCCCTGGCCAAAACCTGCTGGGATCCGCTTTCTAGATCGATGGCAACCAGGGTATTTTCCGGCTCTCCCTGGCGGCTGTGATCCTCGCGCACGCAGAGGATGCGCCGGCGCCTCCTGTCCACCACCCCGTCGGCATAGCGGTAGGGGCCAGCTTCGGTGAGGGGCTGGGGATCCGAAGCCGGCAGCAGGCAGTACAGCCGTTGATCGGCAAAGTTGCAGAAATACACCACCCCCTCGGAGACCCAGTAGGCGCCGCCGCCGTACTCATGCACCCGCGTGCGCACGTTGAAGGGTGCTGGCGTCAGTTCCTGCACCGTCCCGTCGGCAGCTCGCCGCATCAGCACGTTGCGCCCCTTCTCCTGCGGGCGGCCCTCCGTCCAGTAGAGATCCCCCTTGTCCCAAGCCGGTTGCCCTAGGCGTAGGGATCCGGCCACCACCAGGTCAGCGGTAATTGGGGATCGCCAAGATCCATAGCCAGCCTGTTGCACCATAAGCCATCAATTTTCAACCTCGAAATCTCCATTATGCCGAGAGCAAGGGATCCCTGGGAGCTTGGCGAGAACAGGCTCAGATTCTGGAAAAAAGTATCTCACAACACAATTTCTTCCTGGCTGAATGGGTTTGATAAAACACGTCGAGGCAACAGGGGCGCGCGACGCTCTCTCGACTGCAGAACTGGCTTTTCCCCCTGTTGATGTTGGGAAGGCATTGGTGAAAACCTCAGCCGAGCGCAGTTGGGCAAGCTGATCCATGGGCAAGGTGATGAGCTGAGTCCTTCCCCCCGTTGGCCAGGCTGCTGTAACCACACTTCGCTACATCCTTTGCACTCACCTCGTTTCGGAGTTTACCGATGGCTCAATCTTTTAATCGTCGTCAAGTGCTGAAAATGGGCGCGCTGGCCGGAGCCGGCGCTGCCTTAGGGCCGCAGATCTGGGTGAAGCGGTCTGTGCCTGCCTATGCTCAGGGAGAGACTATTCGCGTTGGCATTTTGCACTCCCTCAGCGGCACGATGGCCATTTCGGAAACCAGTGTGGTGGATGCGGAAAAGCTAGCCATTAAAGAGATCAATGCCGCCGGTGGGGTTTTGGGCAAGCAGATCGAGCCCATCATCGAGGATGGCGCCTCCGATTGGCCAACCTTTGCCGAGAAAGCCACCAAATTGATCGATGTGGACAAGGTGGCAACGGTATTCGGCTGTTGGACCTCGGCCAGCCGCAAGGCAGTTTTGCCGGTATTTGAATCCAAGCAACACCTGCTCTGGTATCCCGTACAGTACGAAGGACAAGAGTGCTCCAAAAACATCTTCTACACCGGCGCTGCCCCCAACCAGCAGATCGAGCCTTCTGTGGAATGGCTGCTCAAGAACAAGGGCAAAGAGTTTTTCCTGGTGGGATCCGACTATGTCTTCCCCCGCACGGCCAACACCATCATCAAGGCCCAGTTAGAGGCCCTGGGCGGCAAGGTTGTGGGAGAAGATTACCTGCCTCTGGGCAACACCGAAGTGACTCCCATTATCAGCAAAATCCGTGCCGCTCTTCCCAACGGCGGCGTGATCTACAACAGCCTGAATGGCGACAGCAATGTGGCCTTCTTTAAGCAACTGAAAGCAGCCGGTCTGGAGCCGGATCGCTATCCCTCTATGTCCGTCAGCATTGCCGAAGAAGAGGTGCAGGCGATTGGCTCCGAGTTCCTAGAAGGCCACTACGCTGCCTGGAACTACTTCATGACGGTGGATACGCCTGCCAACAAGAAGTTTGTGGAAGCCTTCAAGGCAGAATACGGCCAAAACCGCGTCACCAACGACCCGATGGAAGCGGCCTATATCATGGTTTACATCTGGAAGCAGGCGGTGGAAAAAGCGGGAACCGTGGAGATCGACGCGGTGCGCCAAGCAGCCTACGGCCAAACCTTTGATGCCCCAGAGGGTCTGGTGACGATGAACACCAACCACCACCTGACCAAGTACGTGCGGATCGGCCAGGTGCGCTCTGATGGGCTGTTTGATGTCATCTTTTCTACAGACGCTGTGGAGCCACAGCCCTGGAACCAGTTTGTGGCGGAAACCAAGGGCTTTGCCTGCGACTGGTCGGATCCGGCCAAAGGCGGTCGCTTCAAAGTCAGCTAGCCCTGTTGAGCGCTGGGTGCGGGATCCCTTGCGGGTGAGTTGGGGATCCCGTCCTGGAGTTGGAAGCGCGTCCCCAGTCAACGGGTAAAGAAGGAGGATCCCCTGCCGATGACCTTGCTTTTGGATAGCTTGTTTAACGGCATCAGTATTGGCACCGTTTTGCTGATAGCTGCTCTGGGCCTGGCGATTGTCTTCGGCCTCATGGGGGTGATCAATATGGCCCATGGGGAGCTGATGATGTTGGGGGCCTACACCACCTTTGTGGTGCAAAATGCCTTCCGGCAATTGGGGGATCCCTGGCGGGATCTGTATATCTTTCCAGCCTTGGTTGCCGCTTTTGTCGTCACGGCCCTGGCGGGTCTGGCTCTGGAGCGGGGGGTGATTCGCTTTTTGTATGGGCGGCCGCTGGAAACCCTTTTGGCCACCTGGGGCGTGAGCCTGATCCTGCAGCAGTTCGTGCGCAGCGTCAATTGGGTGTTGGCTTTCCGCTTGGGGGCCTTTGCGGTGCTCTTTTTTGGCGGCTGGTGGCTCTTGGCAAAACGGGCCGATTGGCCGCGCCTCAAAGGCTGGGTGCTGACGTTGTTGTTGGTGCTTTCTACGGCCATTGTGGCAGTAGGCGGGCGGGTTCTGGCCCAAACCTATGCCCTGGCCGTCACCCAGCCCTGGTTTGGGGCCCAAAATAGAGACGTGACCGCTCCTCGCTGGCTGCGGGGTGGGATCCCGGTGGGCAACCTGTTTTTGCCCAATACTCGCCTGTTCATCATCGCCCTCACCGTTGTCTGTATCCTGGGGCTGTACTTTTTCTTGCAACGCACCCGCTGGGGGTTGCGCATCCGCGCCGTCACCCAAAATCGGGCCATGAGCGCTTGTGTCGGGATCCCTACGCAAACGGTGGATGCTCTCACCTTTGCCATGGGTTCGGGTCTGGCAGGAGTAGCCGGCGTGGCCGTCAGCCTGCTGGGATCCGTGGGGCCCAATACCGGCCAGAACTACATCGTGGATACCTTCATGGTGGTTGTCGTGGGGGGTGTGGGCAAGCTCCTGGGCAGCATTGTGGCGGCACTGGGGATCGGAATTGCCAACTTTGTCATCGGTTCCGGGACGCTGGCTTTGATCTTTCCCAACGTGCCGATCCTGACCGATACCCTCAACTTTTTTGCCACCACCAGCATGGCTAAGGTGATGGTCTTTGCCTTAATTGTGGCCTTTTTGCAGGTGCGCCCCCGCGGCCTTTTCCCCGAAAAAGGTCGCATGGTGGATGCCTAGGACAGCCCTCTTGAGCGAATCTTTCTAGCCGTATCCCCCATCCCCCCACACCGCCCATGAAACTGGCTCATCTCCCCCCCGCTGATCGTGAAGAGGCCATTCTTGCCACCGGTCGGGATCCCAGTCCTGCCCGCAAGCTCCTGTGGGAAGTTGGGATCCTCATTGGCCTGGCGCTGGCTTTGATCTTGGTGGCCCCAACTGTGTTGTCGGGTTTTCGGCTGAACTTGTTGGGGCGATTTCTGGCATTGAGCATTGTTGCCCTGGGGATCGACCTTATCTGGGGCTATACCGGCATGCTGAGTCTGGGGCATGGGGTGTTCTTTGCCTTGGGGGGCTATGCTTTGGGGATGCACCTCAAGTTGCAACTGCCAGAGGGACAGATACCGGAGTTTTTCAGCCTCTATGGGGTAACGGAATTGCCCTGGTTTTGGTACCCTTTTTATTCGTTTCCGTTTACGGCTATTGCTATTGTCTTGATCCCGGCTGTGGTGGCAGCAGCTCTGGGGTATTTGGTGGTGAGAAATCGCATCCGAGGAGTTTATTTTTCTATTCTGACTCAGGCCACCACAATCATTTTCTTTAACTTCTTCAACGGGCAACAGCGCTTAATCAACGGCACCAACGGCCTGACCAATTTCCAGACGTTATTTGGCCTGGATGTCAACTCTTCCCAGATGCGCTTTGCTGTCTATGTGGCCACGGTTTTAACCGTTGTTTTGGCTTACCTTCTCTGTCGTTGGCTTACCAGTGGCTTGTTTGGTCGAATCCTGGTAGCCATTCGAGACGATGAGCCGCGGGTTCGTTTCTCTGGCTACGATCCCACCGGATTTAAGGTGCTGGTATTTGCCATCTCGGCTGCGCTGGCAGGGATCGCCGGGGCTTTGTTTACCTTACAAACTGGCATCATTTCTCCCAATGCCATGGCCGTTCCCTTCTCCATTGAAATGGTGATCTGGGTAGCGGTGGGTGGTCGGGCCAGTTTAGTGGGGGCAGTGGTCGGGGCTTTGTTGGTAAACTTTGCCAAGAGTTTGCTGAGTGAAAATTTCCCAGAAATTTGGCTGTTTTTCCAGGGGGGATTGTTCCTGCTGGTGGTACTGGTGTTGCCGGATGGTTTGGTGGGCTGGGTGCGCACCCGGGGCAGGCAGCTTTGGGTTACCTTCCAGCTTTGGCGCCGGCGTTTGGCCAATATTTCTCCAGCCTAAATCCGTGCTAGTATCCCCCTATGCAAGGTGCAACTTCAGAGTAAGAGGATCCCAATGGGTGAGATAACGATGCCAAGTGTCCTCTCTTGTTCGATGGGCTGAGAATCCTACTCGTCCTCTGGCCTTTCCGTTCTTGGACGTGATCCCTATGCTTACAGCAGCTCCCACCACTACCCGGCAAATTTTACAAACTCAGGATCTCACCGTCAGCTTTGATGGCTTTAAGGCTTTGGACGGGCTGAACTTCTCTTTGGAAGAAGGGGAGTTAAGGGTGGTGATCGGCCCCAATGGAGCGGGCAAAACTACCTTCCTCGATGTGTTGACAGGCAAGGTCAAGCCTACTCGAGGGCGAGTGCTGTTTAAAGGAAAAGATCTGGCTAAGCTCAAGGAGCACGAAATCGCTGCCTTGGGTATTGGTCGCAAGTTCCAAACGCCGCGGGTCTACCAAAACCTGAGCGTGCGAGAAAATTTGGAGCTCTCTCTCAACCCTCACAAGGGTGTTTTCTCCACCTTATTTGGCAAAAAGCGCTTGCGAGAAAAGACTGATGCTCTCCTGGAAACCATCGGCCTGAGCCGTAAGGATCGGATCCCGGCAGGGCTGCTCTCCCATGGAGAAAAGCAATGGTTGGAGATTGGCATGGTGATTGCCCAGGATCCGGATTTGCTGCTGCTTGATGAATGCGTGGCCGGGATGACGGATAAAGAAACAGAGGCTACGGGAGAGTTAATTCAATCCTTAGCTCGAAATCACACCATTTTGGTGATTGAGCATGACATGGTATTTGTCCGGCAAATTGCTCGCAAGGTTACTGTTTTACACCAAGGAGCGGTGTTGTGCGAGGGTAGCTTTGAGGAAGTGAAGAACGACCCGCGAGTTATCGAGGTCTATCTTGGATCCCACAAAGCCAGAGGCTAAACGAAAACAGGGGAGAAGGGGAGATCTGTGTTGACTGTCCAATTAACCAACTCTATATCCAAGCCTATGAATACGGAAAACGCCACCAAAGCGCAAAATCTATCTCAAAGTGGATCTCAGCCTTTGCTGGAAGTCTGTAACCTGAGAGCTTATTATGGGCAAAGTTTAATTGTGAGAGATCTTTCTTTCAAGATCCTTCCCGGCCAAGCAGTTTGCCTTCTGGGTCGCAACGGCATGGGCAAAACTACCACGCTTAAAGCCCTAATGGGGCTTCTCAAAGACTGTGCAGGTAAAGTTCTCTTTGAGGGCCGACCCATCAATCATTACCCACCCAACTGGCGGGCTCGCGCTGGCATTGGCTATGTGCCCCAAGGCCGAGAGATCTTTCCTCGCCTAACGGTTGAGGAAAATCTACTGGTGGGGTTAGAAGCAGCACCGGACAAAGAACGGGCTATACCTGAGTTTATCTATGACTTATTCCCGATTTTGCGTTCTTTTCTAAAGCGTCCCGGTGGAGATTTGAGCGGTGGTCAGCAGCAGCAATTGGCCATTGCCAGAGCTTTGGTGGCAGAGCCTAAACTTTTACTCCTGGATGAACCCACAGAAGGGATCCAACCCTCTATCATCATTGAGATCGAAGAAGCCATTGCCCGCATCCAAAAAGAGCGGGGCGTTGCGGTGTTGCTGGTAGAACAGTACTTTGAGTTTGCTCAAAGCTTGGCCGATTACTTTTACCTCATGGAAAATGGATCCCTCGTTATGGAAGGGCCGACTGACCAAATGGACGAGGAAAAAGTGCGATCCTATCTCTCCCTCTGAGGTTAGCCTGGAGGAGGAGCCGAGCGGTGCAACTCTTGTCAGGCCCAGGGATCCCCTCAGGCAACAACCCTAGCCGGAAATCTGCCAGGATCGAGCAAGAGAGAACTCAGTCCACTCCCTCCTCGCTGCGTCTGTGGCTGCCCCCATTCACGTCACTGCCGAACCTTGGCTGCACACCTACAGCGAGATCATTGACGTGCGCTCGCCGGCAGAGTTTGCTGAGGATCATTGGCCGGGGGCCATCAACTTGCCTGTGCTTGACGATGCAGAACGGGCAGAGGTGGGCACCCTCTACAAGCAGGTGGATCCCTTTACGGCCCGCAAGCGGGGAGCCAGCCTGGTGGCCCAGAACATCGCCCGCCATCTGCAGACCCACTTTGCCGACAAGGATCGGGACTACCACCCCCTCATTTACTGCTGGCGGGGCGGGCAGCGCTCTGCAAGTCTGGCGCTGGTGTTGTCCCAGGTGGGCTGGCAGGTCACAGTTTTGCAAGGGGGGTACAAAACCTACCGCGCCTGGGTACGCCGGCAACTGCAGAGCTTGCCCCAGGAGTTTACCTACCGCGTCCTCTGCGGGCCGACGGGGAGCGGCAAAACCCAGTTGCTCCACCACCTGCAGCGCCAGGGATCCCAAGTCCTCGATCTGGAAAAGCTGGCCCGCCACCGCGGCTCCGTGCTGGGAGCGGAGTGGGGGATGCCGCAGCCCACCCAGAAGAGCTTTGAAAGTCAACTGGTGCAGGTTTTTCTCCAGTGGGATCCAGCCAAGCCGGTCTGGGTGGAAGCCGAGAGTGCCAAGGTGGGCCAGCTCCACCTGCCCCCTGCCCTTTGGCAGGCCCTCACCCAAGCCGATTGCGTGGAAGTGCGATTGCCTTTGGAAGAGCGGGTGAAGGGGCTGATTGCCCATTATCCCCACTGGATAGCCCATCCCCAGGCACTCAAGGAAAAATTGCTGCCCCTAAAAGCCCGCCATGGCCAGGCGCGCCTGCAGCGCTGGTTTGAGCTCATCGACGCCCAAGACTGGCCGCAGTTTGTGCAGGAGTTGCTGGAGCAGCACTACGATCCCACCTATCGGCATGGGTTGCAGCAGAACTTCAACCGCATCCACGCCCGGATAGAGCTGCCCGACCTTTCCGAGACCAGCCTCAGAGAAGCTGCCGCTCGCCTGCGCACCCGTCCAGACTAGGTGAGCACAATAAATTGCAGAGCCCGCAGCACCTCAAACCAATTGGAAACCTCCAGCCGAACGGTTGCGTCAGCAACCCACCGGCAGCCGGGGTAAAAAGACTTGCGGTAGGCGCGGGCGGGATCCTTGTAGTCCACCTCCAAGTGAAAGCAATCCGGCAGTGGGCGGGGCCGGTAGGCCGACAGCCGTTTCAGGGATCCCTCTACACCTTGGCGGATGGCCTGCAGAACCTGCTGCGGATGGGGAGCAACGACCGAGTGGCCCATCCCTTTGTGGGTGACCACCGTCTCGATCTGGGCGTCATAGGCTTTCGCTTCCGCACACACCTCTGCGTCTCCGGCCAGAAATACAACCGGCACCCCTTCATAGGCAGCGGTGAGGCTGACCAGGTGAAACTCGGCGATGGCCTGGCCGTTCAGCCGGATTTGGCTAACTTCGGTGGTGTAGGTGTGGGCAAGGGGGTTGGCAGCAGATCCGGCGCGGGCATGGTAGCCGATTAAGATCAGGGCATTGTAGCTGCGATCCAGCTCTTGCACCATACAGTAAGGGTGGCCGCTCCAGCCGCGGATGAGTTGCACCGGCGCCGGCAATCGCTCGGGGAGAAGGTTGCGCCCGGAATCATGGGCGTCTTTGACAGTGATCCAGGTGGCTCCCGCAGCCAGGGATCCCTCACAAGCGGCGATCACCGCTTGGGTCATCTGCTCGCGGAATGGCTCATAACCCGGCTGGCCGAGGGTGGCTTCATCCCAATGGCTGATGCCGGAGATCCCTTCGATATCAGCACTGATATAGACCTTCATGCTCGACTGATAGTCATTTCAGACTAGATTGTCAGACTAGATTGAGACAGCCCCAAGCGCTCCACGCCGCCGGCGCGTTCGCCTTTGGCGGCACCCAACACTCCCAGCCCTCACCCCCGGCCCCTCTCCCTTTGGGAGAGGGGAGTTAGGGATTGGCTCAAGGAACTGAGGATATGTTTTGTGGGAGCCCAAGATTTCCATGGCTTTGGTGCGGATCTCTACCCTCGTTTTTGAGAAGTCGGAATAAAGGACAAGGACTCCGTCCCGCT
>NZ_JANSJI010000232.1:44077-44187 GCF_047462475.1 Synechococcus sp. H55.11 | reverse complement strand
GACGCGAAAGGACTCCGTCCCGCTGACGCGAAAGGACTCCGTCCCGCTGACGCGAAAGGACTCCGTCCCGCTGACGCGATCAGAGGGCTACCAAAGAAGCAGATACCCCC
>NZ_JANSJI010000232.1:16676-43977 GCF_047462475.1 Synechococcus sp. H55.11 | reverse complement strand
AAGGACTCCGTCCCGCTGACGCGATCAGAGGGCTACCAAAGAAGCAGATACCCCCTGCTGTAACTCCGACAACAGAGAGGCCGGGCGCCCCTTATAAGGCCAGGCAAAAGCGTGGCGAAAAGCTGCTTCCTGACAGTGTTTGAGCTGCTCGAAATCGATAATGTCGTGGGTGAGCAGGTTCTCGTACTCAAACGGCAGGCGCACATTGTGCAAGCCGGCGTTGTCGGTGCAGATGGCGATATCTACCCCTGCCTCAAAGCAGCGATCAAACACAATCTTGAGGGGATCCAAACTGGACAAGGTGCCCGTTTTTAGATAGGTGGTGGGACAAACTTCCAGGCATTGTCCTCGCCGCGCCAGCTCCGGCAGCAACTCTGGATAGTGAAGGGGAATTTGAATGCCGTGGCCAATCCGCGAGACATAGGGCAGCAGCTCTGGGTAACAGCCATCCAACGTCTCGTAGAGGTGGGCAGTGGTCTTGAGGCCGCGGGCCAAGGCATACTTGAATAGCTCGATCCACTCGTCCATGCGTTCGCCGTAAGGCTTGTCTCCCCCAGCCAGGTCGATGGCACTCACATATTCCGACTCGGCAGCAGCTTCAACCATAGCCCGGTTGATGTGGCTGGGGAGGCGGGAGTGCAAACACACAATCTGAGTGGTAACAATGGGGTATTCCCGCTGCTGGCTGGCCCGTCCCACCGTCTCGATTACCTGGCGCATTTGCTTGAGGCGATCTGCCTCGTCTAGGCTGGGATCCGTGCGCAGGTAGGGGGTGTAACGAATTTCTAGGTAGGCCAGATCCTCAAATACATAGGCTCCCCGCAGCAGACGGTAGATGAAATAGGGTAAGCTTTCCAGGGTTTGCACCTGTTCCACCAGCGTGTGCAGCTCCAAGTAATCTTCAAGGGTGTTGCGCGGGCGGGTGTAGAACTCTTCAAACTCGGCATAGGTGGGAAAGCGCTCCGCCAGAGGGGATCCCTGGCGATGCAAGTAGCGCCACAGAATCCGAGGGACGACAGAACCGCCCAGGTGGCGGTGCAACTCCGCATGAAGTGCCATAGGTCGGGGCTCCCCATCGCTGCCCGCGCAGGAGCAGACTTGGTTTGTTTAAGTACTATCTTTACTCTTATCCAACTGCATCGAGCTTGTCCAGGCGGAATTGCGCAAGCTCGGTTGGAAGTTTAGATCGTCAAACCGATCCCCTGCCCATCGTGGTAGGCGGCCAGCAGCAGGTCGGTGGTAGTATCCCAAGCAATCTCGCCCAAGCGCGATAGAGCAATGGCCCCAAGGGAGCGGCGCCGTTGGCGGGCCTCTTGAAAAGACTTGGCCATGGCCGCTTTCAGGCTGAGGCCATCTTCCACTCGAATGACAATCCGTGCCGCCAAGCTCTCATCCAAAATATCTTCCCCAACACCGGTGCAACTGACTCCTGCTGCCGCACTGGCGTAGGTTCCTGCGGGCGTGGCCGAATCGCTCACCCGCCCCACCCGCTCAAACCCCCGCCCGCCGGTGGAGGTGCCAACACAAATGCGCCCCTGTTGATCCAGCGCCACCGCTCCAACCGTGCCCATGGCCAGGGCGGTGAGCACCCTTGACGGGGGATGGGTCTGGCGCAACTGCACCCACTCCTGCAGCCGCTTGAGAGTGGTCGGGTCATAGACCGGCAACTTCAGTTCCCGCGCCAGCTCTGCTGCCCCCTGTTCGGCCACCACCCGATCCGGGCTGGATTGCAAAGCCTGGGCCAGGAGGATGGGATGCTGAACCCGGCTGACGTTGATCACCCCACTAAAAGACTGGGTGGCCCCGTTCATGAGGGCGGCGCTCATGCGGATCTGCCCATCCGACTGCAAGACCGATCCTGTGCCGGCGTTGTAGAGGGGATCATCTTCCAGCAGTTGGCAGGCATGTAAGACAGCCGCCTCTGCCGCTTGCCCTGCCAACAGCAGCGCATAGGTACTTTCCACCACCTGCCGCAGGGATCTCCTCACCTTTTCCAGGCTGTCTTCTCCTTCTAGGGCACTGCCGGCTCCGCCGTGGATAATGAGTTTGGGCTGAGGCATGATGGGTTCGGATACCTTGTGAGGCTACTGGGGGATGGTCTTTGCTTTTTGGGTTCACCCTTCACAGATACCACTTTCCAGGAACGCCGGCGGAAAGGGAGGAAGAGTCCTAAGATAATTCTGTGGATTTGCTAAGCATAGATACTCAACGGCAATCCTGGAAGAGGGCTGTCGGGTTGTGGCCGGCAGTGGTTCTCTTGGATCGTATGGCATGAACGAGGTTCTATCGATGGCGCTGCCCAGCTTGAACGAGTTCCCCTGGCTGACCACGGTCATTGTGTACCCTGTGTTGGCCGCTCTCTTTATCCCGTTGATCCCGGCGCCGGCTGGGGATCCCAGTACCCGCGCCTACGCGCAAAAGTTGGCCGAGCGGATCCGCTGGTTTGCTTTGTTCATCGCAGTCACCGATCTGCTGATTCTGCTGGCCGGCTTTTATGTCGGCTACGATCCCGCCCAGACGGGCTTGCAACTGCTGGAGCGCTACACCTGGGTGCCGCAGGTGGGGCTAAGCTGGTCGGTGGGGGCCGATGGCCTCTCCATGCCGCTCATTCTGCTCACGGCTTTTATTACCACGCTTGCCATCTTGGCCGCCTGGCCGGTCACCCTCAAGCCGCGCCTGTTTTACTTTCTCATGTTGGCCATGTACGGCGGCCAGATCGGGGTGTTTGCCGTGCAGGATATGCTGCTGTTTTTCCTGATGTGGGAGCTGGAGCTGATCCCGGTCTATTTGCTCCTCTCCATTTGGGGGGGATACAACCGCCTCTATGCGGCCACCAAGTTCATCCTCTACACCGCCCTCAGCTCGCTGTTTATCCTGGTGGCGGGCTTGGCTATGGCCTTCTACGGGGATCCCATCAGCTTTGACATGACGGATCTGGCCCACAAGGCCTATCCGCTGAGCTTCCAGTTGCTGATGTATGGGGCTTTCCTGATTGCTTATGGGGTGAAGCTGCCCGTCTTCCCCCTGCACACCTGGCTGCCCGATGCCCACGGCGAAGCCACGGCGCCGGTTCACATGTTGCTGGCCGGGATCCTGCTCAAGATGGGGGGCTATGCCCTGATGCGCATGAATGTGGGCATGCTGCCGGATGCCCACCTCTACTTTGCGCCGGTGCTGATCGTGCTGGGGGTGGTGAACATCATCTTTGCTGCCCTCACCTCCTTTGCCCAGCGCAACCTGAAGCGGAAGATCGCCTACTCCTCCATCAGCCACATGGGCTTTGTCCTCATCGGCATCGGATCCCTGACCGAAATCGGCATGAGCGGCGCCATGTTGCAGATGATCTCCCACGGGCTGATCGGGGCCAGCCTGTTCTTCTTGGTGGGGGCCACCTACGACCGCACCCACACGCTGGAGCTGGAGGAAATGGGCGGCGTCGGCCTGAAAATGCCCAAGATTTTCTCGATGTTCACCACTTGCTCGCTGGCCTCTCTGGCTCTGCCGGGGATGAGCGGCTTTGTGGCCGAGCTGATGGTGTTCATCGGCATGGCCACCACCGATGCCTACTCTCTCCCCTTCCGGCTGGTGGTGGTCTTTCTGGCGGCGGTTGGGGTGATCTTGACTCCTATCTACCTGCTGTCGATGTTGCGGCAGATCTTCTTTGGCCCGGAAAACAAAGAGCTGACCGAACATGAAGAATTGGTGGATGCCGAGCCGCGCGAGGTGTTCATCATCGCCTGCCTGCTGATCCCCATCATCGGCATCGGGTTTTATCCCAAGCTGGTCACTAGCCTCTACGACCAGTCCACCAATGCCCTGGTGGCCTTGCTGCGCCAGGAACTCTCCTCCCTCGGAGCGACGGTTGCCCAAGCCCCTGCCCTTTACAACACTGAGCCAAATTGAGGAGAGGGAAGCCGGTGTAGCTAGCCTTGGCTTTTTTCTCCAATGGGCTTGCGGCTCTCGCCGCCTTGAACTCGCATCCAGCCAAACAATGTCCCGATCGTCAGTTGGATCCCTTGAGCAAAAGCGGGAACGGGGATAACCTCTTGCGGATCCTCATGCACTGTTGGCTGCTGTCCGGCAGGATAGGCGAAAACGACCCTTTCTTCGGGGGCCACGATCCACCCCATCTGGCAGCCGTGGGCCAAGCCAATCAAGATCTTTTTGACCAGCTTCATTTGATCTTGATCGGGAGAGAGAATCTCGATGATCCAATCTGGGCAAAAGGGGATGAAATTTTGAATGGTGCCATCTTCATCCACAGGGATCCGCTCCCAGGCGATCACAGAAATATCGGGCACAATCGCATATCCGGCAAAAGTGCAGCGCAGCTCTGGAAATGCCATTCCCAGTTGAGAAGGCTCCAACATCTCGTTAATGAAGCTGCCCAGTTTTAGTTGGAGACGGCTATGCTTTCCCTGTGGCATAGGCTTCTGGATAATTTCTCCTTCAATAAACTCGCTGGCAGGCTGAGTTTCCGGCTGTTGTAGAAAGTCTTCCAGAGTTAGAGGCTTGGCAGATAGACTGACCATAGCTTGCTCCTATCACGCTGCTATTTGATTAACAATAGGCTCAGTAAAGTATCAAACCGATCAAAACAGATCCCTGTCCCGTTGTTGCCAAGTCATTTGGCGGTCATAAGGGCTTTTGCCAGAAAATAACCCCATCAACGGCCCCAAGATGGCCCCAAACACAAAGCCGCCCGCGTGGGCCCAGTAGGCAATCCCTCCCCCCTGCATGCCGATGTTGATGGGCGTCTGCAGGCTGGCGATGCCGTAAAACGCCTGTTGCACAAACCAAAAACCCAGGAACACCCAGGCGGGAACATAGATGGTTGTAATGAAAATGCCCAGAGGCACCAGGGTCAAGATCTCAGCTTGTGGAAAACGCAAGATATAGGCTCCCAACACCCCGGCAATGGCCCCACTTGCCCCCAGCGAAGGAATGGTGGATTCCATATCGAAAAACCACTGGGTTAGGGCGGCCAAAGCTCCACAAGTCAGGTAAAAAATGAGGTAGCGCACATGCCCCAAGCGATCCTCAACATTGTTGCCGAAAACCCACAAAAAGAGCATGTTCCCACCAATATGGAGAAAGCCCCCATGCAAAAATTGCGAGGTGAATAGGGTCATCCATTCGGGGCGCAGCGAAGAAGTGACCTCCCCTCGAAAACTCGCCGTCAACTCTACCGGTACCACTGCCCACTCTCGGAAAAAAGCCACCAACTCTCGCGGCGATAAGGTAAGCTCATACACAAAAACCAAGATGTTGATGAGCACCAGGGCATAGGTGACGTAGGCCGTGCGGGTGGTTGGGTTGCGGTCTTGCAGAGGTACCACAGTTGAGATCCGGTTGACATCACCCTCTAGCTTAACCTGTCTCTTCCTACCCCTCAGACTCACCTCTAAAACCCCACTTGAGGCTACACTGGAGTGGTCTGCTGGGAGCCATGCTTACAGTTGGGATCCCCTGTCTGTAGAAATGTTCCGGCTGTTCCCATACGGCCGATGGTGAACTTAGAGGAGTGGACTGATGTCCGAGGTTGAAAGCCCAACTACCCCCCTCAAGTTTTTGATCGTCGAAGATCATCCCGAGGTGGCCCAAAACAACTGCGAGTGGCTGCAGCGGATTGCAGCCGATGCTCAGTGCATCACGGTCAGCAATCCCATGGACGCCATCCTGCGCCTGCAGCGGGAACAGCCGGATTTGGTCGTGGCGGACTTGCTCTACGGTCAAACCAGCGGCGAACAGTCTGCCGAGCCTGGCCTAGAGTTCCTGCGCCACATCTTTGAGAACTACCCCACCCTGAACGTGATGGCCTATTCCAGTGAGCCGCTACTGCTGACTCCATTGGTGGGCTTGATCAGCAAACACCAGGGCGGGTTTGCCGCGGTTAACAAAATGGAACGGCGGACTGTGTTTTTGGAGGGAGCCAAAAGCGCCCTGAATGGAGAATTGCGCATGCCGCGGGAGTTGCGTGGTCTCACGAAGCTGACAGAACGGGAAATTGAGGTCTTGAACTTACTCTGCAAAGAGGCCCTCACCGATCAGGCCATTGCCGATCGCATTCACACCAGCAAGAAGACCGTACAAAACTGCATCCAACGGCTCAAAGAAAAGCTGGATATTTTCGGATCTGAGGATGAGATCAACGCCCGCGTTGCCATGTGTATGACAGCCGTTCAGAAGAAGATTATTCAATGGTAAATAAAGGTAACTAAATGGTAGAGGCCAGAGGATAGCTGTTGCTCTGTAGGAACTTTTATCCGAGACAGTTTTCCACCGGGCTCAGCGGATCCCCAACACAGAGGCGAAGACGCTGTGGCCCACAATGGCCTCTACCACAACACTCAGGGCAAACCCCAGCATGGCCAGCCGTCCGTTCCATCGCTCGGCCTTCTCAGTCCAGCCAATTTCCCACTCCGGCGGGGTGTCGCCGTCTTGACCATACTGCGGCACATACCGCGGGCGACCGGCGCCTTCCCAGCCGGCAGGGCGCTTGGAGTTGAAGAAAGCCATCGAGCCCATCGCAACAGCAGCTACCAGCCCAGCCACCATTACGGCAATGTAGGGGAAAAAGGGATTCTCAAGCATCATCAGCCTGTCAAGATAGGAGTCGAAGGGTAAAAAAGCTCAAGCCAAGGTAGAGCCGCAGCATCTCAAGGCTAAGGGGTAAAGTCTGTGAGATGCCCGATGGGGCTCTACCGGATTATTGCAGATTATTGCAGACCCAGCCACTGAGCGAGAGTGCTGGCAAAAACACTGTGGCCCAGCGCCGCTTCTGTAACCATGCTGATCACGAAGCCCAACATGGCCAAGCGTCCATTCCAACGCTCCGCTTGCTCCGTCCAGCCGGGGATCCAGTCGTTGCTGGTGTCATAGTACTGGGCAACGGATGCGGAATCCAGGCGCGAAGGAATCCTAGGAGACGATTGCATTGTGAATACCTTTATCACTGTACGTAAACAAACTTAACATAAGATTACAGTTTGTGACAAGTTTTGGCTTCCAAGCCCTGACGGCAGAGTGGGTAGGACTGAAGGGATCCCAGATGGGTTTTCCGAGGGCTGGCCCAGAGCGATGTCATACTGAGGGAAACGGGCTTTTTGCGCAGACTATGGCGGTATCCACCCCTTCTTCTCTTAGGCTGGACCATTCTTTCGACCTAGCTGCCCAGGTGCGGTCGGACTTTCCGATTTTGCAGCGCCAGGTCAACGGCCACCCCCTGATCTACTTTGACAACGCTGCCACTTCTCAAAAGCCACTGGCAGTTTTGCAG
The DNA here is from genome assembly GCF_047462475.1 of Synechococcus sp. H55.11. NCBI lineage: Bacteria > Bacillati > Cyanobacteriota > Cyanophyceae > Synechococcales > Synechococcaceae > Synechococcus > Synechococcus sp. H55.11. The sequence goes on along the minus strand of NZ_JANSJI010000232.1, from coordinate 36,698 downwards.
GCGATGGATCGGTACTATCGGTGCTCCAACGCCAACGTGCATCGTGGGGTTCATACGCTGAGCAACGAAGCCACCGATGCCTATGAGGGGGCGCGGGAAAAGATCGCTCGTTTTATCAACGCCGCTTCGCCACAGGAGATCGTTTACACCCGCAATGCCAGCGAAGCCATCAATCTGGTGGCCTACAGTTGGGGTTTGAGCAATTTGGAACGAGGGGATGAGATCGTCCTTTCGGTGATGGAGCACCACAGCAACCTGATCCCGTGGCAGCTCGTGGCCCAGAAGACGGGAGCCTGCCTCCAGTTCATCCAGATCACGCCAGCAGGAGAGTTGGATCTGGAGCACTACCGGTCTTTGCTCAGCGACCGCACCCGCCTGGTGGCGGTAACCCAGGTTTCCAATATGCTGGGATCCATCAACCCCGTCCAGGAGATCACGGAGCTGGCCCATCGCTACGGGGCCAAGGTTTTGCTGGATGCTTGTCAGAGTGTGCCTCACATGCCTGTGGATGTGCAGGCGTTGAATTGCGATTGGTTGGCCTTTTCAGGGCATAAGATGTGTGGCCCAACGGGGATTGGCATCCTCTACGGCAGGCGGGAGCTGTTGCGAGGGATGCCACCCTTTTTGGGTGGGGGAGAGATGATCGCCGATGTGTACTGGGATCACGCCACCTATGCGGATATCCCCCACAAATTTGAGGCCGGCACGCCGGCGATTGCCCAGGCGGTGGGGTTGGGGGCAGCCGTGGATTACTTGAGCCAGATCGGCTTGGAGCGGGTTCACGCCCATGAACAACGGTTGATCGCCCATTTGTTGGACGGGATCCAAAACATAGCGGGTATCACGGTTTACGGCCCCAAGGATCCGACGCGACGGGCAGGGCTGGTCAGCTTTTCGGTAGAGGCCGTCCATCCGCATGACTTGTCTACCTTGCTGGATGAGCAGGGCATCGCCATTCGAGCGGGGCACCATTGCACTCAGCCCCTGCATCGCTATTTGGGAGTCCAATCCACCGCCCGGGCCAGCGTTTACCTGTACAACACGTTGGCGGAGGTAGATCGCTTCTTGGAAGTGTTGGCAGAAGCGGTGGAGTTCTTCAGCGTTGCTTTGGGCTAGGGATCCGTCACAGGCAGAGGACTTCGTCCCGACTGGCGCCAATCGATATCTCAAGTAACATCAACCAAGTCGGGATGGAAGGCCTGACTCCAAAACCGATGTGGAGACCCTGTAGGACTGGTTTGCCGGCGTCGGTCGGTGAAGCGTCAAAGATCCCTGCCCTAAAAGACAGGGAGTATGTCAACATGATCTAGGTTTGAACTAGGAGGTCGGGGTTGTGATCGAGCCGATTTTGTTGGGGATCGTTTTGGGGATGGTGTTGGTCACCTTGGCGGGCTTGTTTGTGGCCGCCTACAGGCAGTATCAACGGGGCAACAAGATCGGTCTTTGAAAGTTGCCCTGGGTAGGTTAGGCGGAGAAGAAGTGAGGTGGCATGGCGATGCACTGGCTGCGCACCGTTGCTGCTTTGCGGGAGCAGGTAACTGGCTGGCGGGGATCCACCATCGGCTTGGTGCCCACGATGGGATCCCTGCACGAGGGCCATCTCAGCCTGATCCGCCGCTGCCGCCAAGAGTGCGACCGCACGGTGGTCAGCATTTTCGTCAACCCGCTGCAATTTGGGCCCAACGAAGACTGGGATCGCTACCCCCGCGACGAGGAGGGGGATCGGGCCCTGTGTGAAGCGGCGGGCGTGGATGTGGTGTTTGCCCCCGACCCGCAGGAGATGGGCGCCAGCCCGGCAGCCGGCAGCGACCGCACCTGGGTCATGCCTCCCGAGTCCCTTTTGCAAACCCTCTGTGCCCCCCACCGACCGGGGCATTTTCGCGGCGTAGCCACCATCGTGCTGCAACTGCTGAACTTGGTGCAGCCGCAGCGGGCCTACTTTGGCCAGAAAGACGCCCAGCAACTGGCGATCATCCAACGGCTGGTCCAAGATCTGCAGATCCCCACCACCATTGTCCCCTGCCCCACCGTGCGAGAAGCCGATGGCCTCGCCTGCAGCTCCCGCAACCGCTACCTTTCTCCTGAAGAGAGACAGGTGGCCACCAGCCTGTACCGGGCCTTGTGTCGGGGGTATAACCATTGGCAGGCGGGGGATCCCTCGGCAGAAGGGATCCTGGCTGCCGCCCGTGCCGAGCTGGAGCACACCCCTGAACTGCGGGTGCAATACTTGGAACTGGTGGATCCGCAAACCCTCCAGCCGCTGGCCGAGGTGAAAGACAAGGGATTGCTGGCCATCGCCGCCTATGTGGGGCAAACTCGCCTGATCGACAATCTGCTCCTCTCTCCGGCACAAGGGGATCCCTGGGCCGAGAAAGCACAAAACGCGGCACCGCCTTCCTCGGAGGTGGCTTCTACCCCACGTCGCCCGCTGATTGCCATCGACGGCCCGGCAGGAGCCGGAAAATCCACCGTGGCGCGGGCAGTGGCCGCCCAACTGCAGCTTTTGTACTTGGACACAGGGGCCATGTATCGGGCTATCACCTGGCTGGCGCTGCAGCGGGGGATCCCGTTGGACGACGCCGAGCAATTGACCCAACTGGCCGCCCAAACCCAGCTCACCCTGCAAAGTGGCACTTCTTCGGCAGAGCCGACCCGCATCTGGGCCGATGGCGAAGAAATCACCCAGGCCATCCGCTCCCCAGAAGTGACCCGCTGGGTCTCTCAGGTGGCGGCAGTGCCGGGGGTGCGGCAGGAGCTGGTGAAGCGGCAACGCAGCATTGGCCGGGATGGGGGGGCCGTCTTGGAGGGGCGAGATATCGGCACCTATGTCTTTCCCGATGCTGAGCTGAAAGTCTTTTTGACCGCCTCGGTGGGCGAACGAGCCCAACGCCGGCAACAGCAACTCCAAGCCCAAGGGCAAATGGTGCCCCTCGAAGAATTGAAAGCCCAAATCGAGCAGCGGGATCGCCGCGACAGCGAACGGCTTATCTCTCCCTTGCGGCCTGCCCCCGACGCCATCCTGATCGACACAGATCACCTGAGCCAATCCGAGGTGCAAGACAAAATTGTGATGTTGTACCGACAACTTTTGGATCGATCCGGCCAAGCCCGTTTTGATCAATAGCTTTGAGCAACCGGTTAGGGATCAACACAGGATAAGTTAAGCTTTTCACAAGATCTTCCAAGATCTTCAGCAAGCTAGTCGGTTTGAACAGCTTGAGTGCTCTCTCGTTGCTCAATGAAGACTCTCATCGCAAAAGATGGAGTTGGTGGGTGTTTAGGGATTCTGAGCCTTGGGTTGAGTGCTGAACTTTGGCGAAACGGCTGAGGTGTCGAGGTGCCGGATGGGATCCCGTTGGTGATGAAAATGTGCCGACCCGCTTTTCTTTGCATTGGCCGAAGCTACCCATTTTCTGCTCTGGGCAACATGGATCTGGATCCCGTTCCGCTGTTGCGGACGGAGCGCTATGGTTAATGTCTTCCTCTTAGCCTTTTTGCTTCTCCTTTCGGGAGCTTGCTCTGGGGCCGAAACGGCCATCACGGCCATGGATAACTTGCGCCTGGAATCCCTGATCGAGGAACAAGGGGATCCGCAAGGCTTGTATCGACTGGCCCAACAACAGCGCTCACGGCTGATCACCACCCTGTTGTTGGTGAACAACTTTGTCAACATCGGCATTGCTGCCCTGGCCACAGCCCTCTCCATCGAGCTGCTGGGATCCCAGTTTGGAGCTTTGGCCGCCACTGTGCCCACCACGCTCCTGGTGCTCCTGTTTGGAGAAGTAGCCCCAAAGTCCCTGGCGGTGAGTCATCCCCTGGGGGTGTTCCGCTGGGTGGTGCGGCCTGTCCATATCCTCTCGGTGCTGCTGCGCCCTTTTACCGACGCCTTTGAATGGATTGTCAGCCGGCTGTTCAACCTGTTGGAGCTCTCGCCGCTGACGGCCACCGCTTCCCTCAAGGATTTGGAGCTGTTGATCGACGTGCTGGGGCAGCGGGGGCTGCTGGATTGGCAAAAACGGCGCCTGTTTCGCGGGGCGCTGGCGTTGGATTTGCTCCAGGCGGGAGATGTGGCCAAACCTAGAGTAAAAATGGAGACCATCTCCCACGATAAAACCCTGCAGGATGTGGTGAAGCTCTGCCTGGAGACGGGCTACTCCCGCATCCCTGTGCAGGGGGAATCTAAGGACGAGATCGTCGGCGTCATCCACCTCAAGCAGGCCCTGCGCCACCTGGAGCAAAAGGGCAATGCCGAGGTGACCAAGGCCATGTCCCCGCCTTTTTTTGTGCCCGATACCAAGCGCGTCAGCCTGTTACTCAAAGAGATGCTGCGCTCCCGCCAACACCTGGGGATCGTGGTGGATGAGTTTGGCGGCACCACCGGCCTGATCACGCTGGAGGACATTTTGGAAGAGCTGGTGGGAGATATCTACGACGAAAGCGATCTCTCCCCCCTGCTGCTGCAGCGACAACGACGACAGCGCCCCTCCTCCCCTGGCTCCCCTTGAGGGAGGCCGCTAGCCGGCTTCTACAGAGTCTTCGTTGGCTTCGGGGGGGAGCTCCACAAAACCTGGATCGGCAGGGTAGCGGGCCACAAAAAAGATCGAGAAGCTGTGGATCCCCAGGCCTAGGCCCCACCAGCCCAGCAGCGGCACCAGCCACGGCCAATCCGCCCGGTACAACTGCTGGAAAAACACCAGTCCCGACGCGCTGCAGAGAAAAACGGCCAGGTGGGCCGCGTAGGTGTAGCGGTCATCCAGCTTGCGAAACTCGGGATCCCGACGGGAGGGCTTCCGGGGCCAGCGAGGCGGCATGGCAGCAACCCCTCACAACTCAAAACCTTCTCCAGTGTAGAACAAGCCACCACCAGGGATCCCTGCAGCCGTACGGGCTTTTTGCTCCTTAAGAGGTTTGCTGGGGATGCTCCCGCCAGCGGCAACTGGGGGGATCCGTTTCGCCGGGCTGGGTGGCAAACTCCAGCGGCCCGTTTTCGGTGTATAGGTGCAGGTCGAACCAGAAGGTGGATCCCTGTTCCAGCTTGCTTTCTAGGCAGATGCGGGTGTGGTGTTTCTCCAGAATGTTGCGCACAATGGCCAGGCCCAGGCCGGTGCCCTCCAAAGTGTGGACGCGGTTCTCGACGCGGAAAAAGCGGTCGAAGATCCGCTCTTGATCCTCCGGGGCGATGCCGATGCCCGTATCGGCCACCGCCACCCGCACCGCCTGCGGGGATCCATCCGCCTGTACCACCAGGTGGGCATGCACCGTCACCAGACCTCCCGACGGCGTGAACTTGAGAGCGTTGCCCAAAAGATTGGTCATCACCTGCAGCAGCAGATCGTAGTTGCCCCACACCAGGGGCAGATCCGGATCGACAAACTTGCGCAACTGGATCCCTTTGTCGCGGGCTTGCAGGTGGTGGGTGCGCAGGGTTTGCTCGATCACCGCCGCGATATCGACGGCCTCGAAGTGGTACTGCTTGCCCGACTCCAGACGCGACAAATCCAACACATCGTTGACCAAGCGGGTGAGGCGATCGGTTTCGCGGTTGGCAATTTCCAGATAGTCCAGCCGCTCCTCTGGCGACATCTGCTCGCCGTACTCGTAGAGGGTCTCGATAAAAGACTTAATACTAAAGAGGGGGGTACGCAGCTCGTGGCTGATGTTGCTGATGAACTGGGCCTTGGCCTCGTTGAGCTCCACCTCGCGGGTAATGTCCTGCACCGTCATTACAATCCCCTTGAGGTTTTGCCGCCGCGGGTCGGATACCGGCGACAGCAGGATGCGAACGACGCGCTTGATGGGGCCGCTGAGGTTGACGCGAATTTCTTCTGCCTCTTGATCCCCGCGGGCAATTTGCATCAGGGGGCGGGCCAACTGCTGCCGTAGATCCTCCGGCAACAGCTCCGGCAAGGGCTTGCCCAAGACGGGATCCCCTTCCCAGCCGAACATGCGAGAGGCCGCCGGGTTGAGCAGCAGCACCCGAAACTCGGCATCCAGCAAAATGGCGGCATCGACGATAGAGAAAACCAACGTCTCCAACTTGGCTTTGGCGGCGGCCAGTTCTTCGATGTTCTGCTCTTCGTAGCTCTGCAGCCGCTCCGCCATCTCGTTAAAGCTGTCGATGAGCTGGGCCAGCTCTCCCCCAAAGGGCAGGTCGATGCGCTGCTTGAAGTTGCCCTTGGTGATCTCCTGAACGCCCTTGACCAGTTCTTTGATGGGATAGGTGATGGTGAGGGCGTTGACCACGGATCCCAGGATGGCCAGAACCCACACTGCCAAAAACACCCCAATCGAGACCTCCCGCGCCAGTTGCGTGGAGCGCACAAGGGCGGGGTTGGGGTTGATGCCGAGGCCAAGGGTGCCCAAAAAGCGGCCCTGATGATAGATGCCGACAAAAATGTCCGTCACCCGCCCGGCAGGGGTGAGGTGGGTGCGCACCAGCGGCTGGCCCTCGGCAGGCGGGCGGTTGTCCGGCAGTTGCATGCGGCGGGTAAGGCTGAGGGAGGTTTTCACCTCCTGGTTGGAAAACGGGATCCCGTAGTAGATGTTCCCCTCCGGGTCGGCGTAGAGCAAATAGCGAATGCTGCTGGTGCTCTCAAAGTATTGCCGCGACAGTTGGGCCACTTCGCCGATGCGATCTTCGGCAATCAGGGGAGCGACATTGGCTGCCAACAGCAATCCCAGATCCCGGCCAAAGCGGGCCTCGTTAAAGCGGGCATCCTGCTGCACGGTGCTGACGGCCCAGAAGGTGAAGCTGCTCACCACCAGCGAGACCACCAGCGTGGCCACAAAGAGCAACTGGGTCTCCAGGCGCAGCTTGTGTTTCCAGCGCGCCCACCAGCGCCGCAGGGATCCCCAAAAGCCCCCTCCCCTTGTCGGCTCCGCAGTCTCCCCAGGTGAGGGCTCTGGAGGAGAAGAAGCTGACTCAGGCGATTGGACGTTGACAAGGGGCTCGACAGTGCTGACAGGAGACATGAACCCGACGTAACAACCCTGGAGAACGCTGTCGCCACCATTTTGACATGGCTGCCGACAGGGTTAAGAAAGGGTTAGATTTTCTGAAAAGATTGTTACAACAGAAGGGACGCGCCTAGATCCAACTAGGGATCCTAAAGGCGCAAAAGGAAATGCTTCTAGAGGGGTTGCAGGCCTAGCTTCTCAAGCAAAGCCGCATCGGCGGCCGAGCCTGGGTTAGGCGTGGTCAACAACTTTTCGCCGGTGAAGATGGAATTGGCGCCTGCTAAGAAGCACAGCGCCTGGTCGCTCTCGGACAGGTTTTTCCGCCCTGCCGAGAGCCGGATCTGGGCTCTGGGCAGCAGCAGCCGAGCCGTGGCGATGGTGCGCACCAGCAGCAGCGGATCGGGAGGGGGAAGCTGGCCCAGGGGCGTGCCAGCCACCGGCACCAGCGCGTTGATGGGTACCGAAGTGGGCGGCGGCGTCAGGTTGGCCAAAACGTGCAGCAGGCCGATGCGGTCTTCGTCGGTCTCCCCAAGGCCGACAATGCCGCCACAGCAGATCTGCAGGCCGGCTGCCCCCACATGGGCCAGAGTCTCCAGGCGATCCTGGTAGGTGCGCGTCGTGATGATGCGGGGGTAGAACTCCGGCGAGGTGTCCAGATTGTGGTTGTAGGCCGTCAGCCCAGCCGCCGCCAACTGCTGCGCCTGAGCAGCCGACACCATCCCCAAAGTGACACAGGCTTCCATCCCCAGCTCGCGCACCGTGCGCACCATCTCCAGCACCCGCTCAAACGCCTCCCCTTCCGGGGCTGACCGCCAAGCAGCGCCCATACATAGCCGGGTGGCACCGGCTTTTTGAGCAGCCATGGCCTGCTCGCGCAGCGAATCCAGGGAGATCAAGGGGTAGGTCTCGATCCCTGTCGAGTAGCGGGCGCTTTGGGGGCAATAGGCGCAGTCTTCCGGGCAGCCGCCCGACTTGATGTTGACAAGGGCGCAGAGTTGAACCCGGTTGGGAGGGTGGTGCTGTCGGTGCACCGCTTGCGCCTCGAACACCAACTGCAGCAGCGGCCGGTGGTAGATTTCGCGAACGTACTCCAGAGCAATGGCCATGCCGGCAATGTCCAAAACTCCCTAAAAGCTTGCCAGCGCTCTTAGGTTTGGTTAGGATGTGAAATCTGTGCTTTGAGAAGGCGAACCCGTCTCGCTTAGAAACTCAACAATGATAACCGCAGAAGCAGTGGCCAAAGGCCCTATCAGCCAATTTGTTGAGCATCACTTTCGCCACTTCAACGCCGCCGCCCTGGTGGATGCCGCCAAGGGCTACTGTGCTCACCTGGAAAAAGGCGGCAAGATGATGGTGACCTTGGCCGGCGCCATGAGTACGGCGGAGCTGGGGCTCTCCCTGGCCGAGATGATCCGCCAGGACAAGGTGCACGCCATCTCCTGCACCGGCGCCAACCTGGAGGAAGACATCTTCAACCTCATCGCCCACGACTTCTACGAGCGGGTGCCCAACTACCGCGACCTCAGCCCGCAGCAGGAGCAGGAGCTGCTGGAGCGGCACCTGAACCGGGTAACCGATACCTGCATTCCCGAAGAAGAGGCGATGCGGCGCCTGGAAAAAGCTCTGCTGGAAGAGTGGATGGCTGCCGACCGGGCCGGGGAACGCCACTTCCCCCACGAGTTCATCTACCGCATCCTGCGCAGCGGCAGGCTGGAGCCCTACTACCAGATCAATCCGCGGGATTCCTGGGTTTACGCGGCCATGGAGGCCAACTTGCCCATCTACGTGCCGGGCTGGGAGGACTCCACCACCGGCAACATGTACGCTGCCCACTGCATTACCGGTGAGATCCGCCATGTCCATACCGTCCGCACGGGCATTGAGTACATGATCCAACTGGCGGACTGGTACACGCGCACCTCGGCAGAGTGCTCCATCGGCTTCTTCCAGATTGGCGGCGGCATTGCTGGCGATTTTCCCATCTGCGTGGTGCCCATGCTGCACCAAGACCTGGGCCGCAAAGGGATCCCCCTGTGGGGCTATTTCTGCCAGATCAGCGACTCCACCACCAGCTACGGCTCCTACTCGGGGGCAGTCCCCAACGAGAAGATCACCTGGGGCAAGCTGGGGGTTGACACACCTAAGTTCGTCATCGAGTCGGATGCCACCATCGTGGCGCCTTTGATCTTCGCCTGGGTGCTGGGGTGGTAGGGCCGTCTCAGGGCACCTCCCGCTCGGTCGTCCCTGGAGCGGCAGCCAGGGGAAGGTACAGCTGTTTCAAACGGGATGAAGACATTTCGCCCCCCACTCCCAACACAAGGAGAGAGGGGTTGCTGAGGGTCAGCGATTGTCCTTATGGTTCGGGGCGGGGCCATTGGGAGAGCAGAATCGCAGCTTCCCAGCGCCTCATGTCCTGGGCAATGCGCAGGGGGGTAAGGCCGTAGCCGTCCGGCTCGTCAATCTCGGAGCCATGCTCCAGCAGCAGCCGCACCACCGCGGGGTTGCCCGACCAAGCGGCAAAATGCAGGGGCAGGCCGCCGGCCCCGAAGCGGGCGTTCACTTCGGCACCTCCCTCGAGCAAAGCCTTGGTCACTTCAGGATTGCCCAGGCGGGCAGCTTGGTGCAGGGGGCTGGCTCCGCCGCGATCTAACCGGTTGGGATCCGCCCCAGCGGCCAGCAAAAGGCGGGTGTTGAGGCCGCTTTCGACGAAGAACAGAGCCGTCTTGCCCCGCTCCTCGACGACATTGGCGTCTTTCCCCAGCCAGAGAGCCAGTTGCAGCCGCAGCGGGTTGGCGGTGGCCAGGACTTGAGGATCTTCTGGCAGGGAGTACCCGTAGACCCCCAGCCCTCCCAGCAGCAGGGATCCCAGCCCGGCACCCACAGCCCACCACCTACGCTCCATGGCCCTACTCCTCAAAGAACAGGATGGCAATCCCTTGGCTGGGCAGGGCCTGGGCCGAAAGCAGCAACGGGTTGCTGAGGGCAGGTTGCGCGGCAGTGGCGGGAAATAGGCGCAAAAACGCTTCTAAAGGTTGCAGCTCGCATTGGGACGCCTCGGCGGCGGTGCGATACATAGTCGGGATGACCAACTTGGGCTGCAGCACTTCGATGGCTGCCTTGGCCCCGGCGGGATCGTAGTTTTTCGGCCCACCCCCCACCGGCACCAGCAAGAGGTCAGGGCGAGCCAGCAGGATGGACTGTTCCCGGCCAATGGGCTGCAGGGCCCCCCCCAAATGGACAATGTCGATCCCGGCCATGCGCCAGCGCCAGCCCACGTTGAGGCCAAAGCGGGGGCCCCGCGGCATGCGCACCCCCTGCACGCGGATCCCATCGATGACGTAGTCCCCGGGCTGAAACAACACCCTGGGGTTGCCGGGCACGACGTCCAGGGCCCCTTCGTCGAGAAGGCGGCTGCTGAGCAGCACCAGATCGGCATTAACGCTGGGAGCAGGGTAGCCGGCTGTACAGCCCCCAGGCCGAAAGGGGTTGACCAGAAAGCGCTTGCCCTCCCCCTCGAACAAAACGCAACTGTGGTGCAGCCAGGTCAGTTGCAGGCTCTGGGAGGTGAACTCCAGGGATCCCCCTGGGAAAGGGGCCGTTTGGGCAACCGCCCATTGACCCCCTACGGCGAGGGATCCCACCAGGCTGGCGCTGGCTTGCAAAAGCTGGCGACGCTTCATGGGCACGGGATCCCTGACGCGACGGCGGCAGCCGCTGGCTGGGACGATCCCGAGACATGGAGCTGAGCCAGGCGCAGGAAGTTGCCCAACAGGCGCTTGCCCTCCAGGGTCAAGATGCTTTCTGGGTGAAACTGCACCCCCTGAACGTGAGGATAGCGGCGGTGGCGCACCCCCATGATGATCCCACTGTCCGTTTGAGCCGTCACCTCCAGCTCTTCAGGACAGGTGGAGGGCTCAATGACCAAGCTGTGGTAGCGAGTTGCCGCAAAAGGCCGGCTTAGCCCCTCAAACACCCCCACCCCTTGGTGGTAAATCAGGGAAGTTTTGCCGTGCATCAACTCAGAGGCGCGCACGATCTGGCCACCGTAGACCTGGCCGATGCACTGGTGGCCCAGGCAGACGCCCAGAATGGGCAGCCTTGGCCCCAGCTCCCGAATCAGCTCCAGCGAGATGCCAGCATCCTCTGGCCGTCCCGGCCCGGGGGAAATGACCACCCCCTCTGGCTGTAGCTGGCACAGCTCGGCAACCGAGAGCTGGTCATTGCGAAAAACCCGCACCTGCGCCCCCAGTTCCCCCAGGTATTGCACCAGGTTATAGGTAAAGCTGTCGTAGTTGTCAATAACGACCAGCACGATAGCATCCGGCGACGAGACCCCATTTTATCATTGCCCAGGAGGCTGCTAACCCTCGGCTCGGCATTTAGAGCCAATACCCTGAGGAAGCTTGTATTCTGGAAGGTATAACACATAAGCAGCAGCGAGTTGGCTGGCTTTCCAGATGTCAATGCCGACTTCTTGGATCCCATGAATGCGCTTCTCTCCCCGGCAACCGATTTGCTGGACGAGTTGCGGCAGCTTTTCCCCTTCGAGCTGGACGAATTTCAGATCCGGGCCATTCAGGTTCTGGCGGCAGGGGAATCGGTGGTGGTCTGTGCTCCCACTGGATCCGGCAAGACCCTGATCGGAGAATATGCTATCTATCGGGCCTTGTCCCAGGGCAAGCGGGCTTTTTATACAACCCCTCTGAAGGCTCTTTCCAACCAAAAGTTTCGCGATTTCGGCCAGCAATTCGGCCCGGAGCGGGTTGGCCTCCTCACCGGCGACATCTCCATCAACCGGGAGGCGCCGATCTTGGTGATGACCACCGAGATCTTCCGCAACATGCTCTACGGCACGCCGCTCTCTCTGGCGGTTCAGAGAGGGGCCTACGCCAGTGAGATGGAACCTTGGGAGGATGCGGAGGCCCTGAACCGGGATCCCTTGCGGGATGTGCAGGCGGTGATCCTGGACGAATGCCACTACATGAACGACCAGCAGCGGGGCACCGTCTGGGAAGAAGCGATCATCTATTGCCCCCCTACAATCCAGCTCATCGCCCTTTCGGCCACCCTGGCCAACAGCGACCAGCTCGCCGACTGGATGAACCAGGTGCATGGTCCCACCCGCCTGATCGACTCCAGCCATCGCCCGGTGCCGCTGCAATTTCACTTTGCCAATCGCAAAGGACTGTTCCCCCTGCTGGAGCAAACGGAGTCGGGCCAGTGGGTTCGCAATCGCCGCCTAAAAAGCAAACCCTCCAAGTCCGGCCAGTCCTCCTATGGGGGGGTGCCAGATATGGTGCAGGTGGTGGAAAACTTGCGCCAGCGAGATATGTTGCCGGCCATCTATTTCATTTTCAGCCGCAAAGGTTGCGACCTGGCGGTGGCCGGTGTGGGGAACTTGGACTTAATCGCCAGCGAGGCAGAACGGCAGCAGTTGGCCGAGCAGATCGACTGCTTTTGCCGGGAAACGCCGGAAGCTGTGCGTCGGGATCAACTGGATGCCCTCTACCGGGGTATTGCCGCCCACCATGCCGGCATGTTGCCCGCCTGGAAGGGCTTGGTGGAGCACCTGTTTCAGCAGGGATTGGTGAAGCTGGTCTTCGCCACCGAGACCTTGGCCGCCGGGATCAACATGCCCGCCCGCACCACGGTCATCTCTTCTCTTTCCAAGCGCACCGATAACGGCCACCGCCTCTTGACCGCCTCTGAGTTTATGCAAATGTCGGGCCGGGCCGGGCGACGGGGCAAAGATGTGATCGGGCATGTGGTGACCTTGCAATCGCCTTTTGAAGGGGCGCAAGAGGCGGCGCGGCTGGCCACGGCGGGGGCGGATCCCTTGGTGAGCCAGTTTACCCCCACCTATGGCATGGTGCTGAACCTGCTGCAAAAGCACTCTTTGGAAGCGGCGCGGGATCTCATTAACCGCAGCTTTGGCCAGTATTTGCTCTCGCTGCAAAAGCTGCCCGAACAACAAGAACTGCAGCAGACGCGCGCCGAGCTGGAAGAGATCGACCGCCTCCTGGGAGATATTTCTGCTGAAGATATCGCCCGCTATGAGAAAATGCAGGCGCAGCGGCGGGAAGAACGGCGCATCTTGCGCTACCTACTCAAACAGCGAGAAGCCGAGCCGGATCCCACCCTGCGCCTGTTGGCTTTTCCCCACATCCAAGCCCAAGAGGAAAAGATCCGCGCCCTGGAAGCTCAAATCCGAGAGAATCCCGCCCACCAAGTGGGGAAAAAACTGCTGGGCCTACGAGAAAAACGGCAGCGCTTGCTCAAGCGCCTTGAGCATCTGGAGCGGCAAAGCGATTCGGTGCAGGAGTTGCGCTGGCAGCAATTTATGGCCTTGGTGGGGGTGTTGCAGGAGTTCGACTGTCTGCGGGAGTATCAACCTACCGCCAGCGGAGAGGTGGTGGCCGCTCTGCGAGGGGATAACGAGCTCTGGCTGGCGCTGGCTCTGCTCTCTGGGGAATGTCAAGGCTGTGCTCCTCATCATCTGGCCGGAGTTGTGGCTGCCTTGGTTTCAGAGCCTCCCCGTTCAGGTACCTACAGCCGGCTGCGCACCTCGGGGCTGGTGGAGGATGTGTTGCATGGGTTACGGGGCCTGCGGCGGCAACTGTTCCGCAGCCAGCGGCAACACCAGGTGTTTCATGTGCCGATTGGGTTTGAGCCCAGCTTGGCCGGGATCGTGGAACACTGGGCGCAAGGGACTCCTTGGAAAACCTTAGAGGCCAGTACCAACCTGGATGCCGGCGACTTGGTGCGCCTGATCCGTCGCACGTTGGATTTGCTTTCTCAGATCCCCTATGTCCCCCATCTGCCGTCAGAGTTGCGGGAAAATGCCCGCGAAGCCCAAAAGATGCTGGATCGCTTCCCGGTCAGCGAGCTGATCTAGAACTAGAATTACTGACTTTCTCTTTTTCAGGGACACAAGTGTAGCTATGCCACTGTTTGCAGAAAGCCTAGCTGCTAGCCTTTTGACCAACCCCGGTGTAATCCTACTTCAAAGCCTTCAGAAGTGATTGAGCTGCTGGACAGATTCCAGGGGTGTTCATGGATGATACTCTATCTGGGAAAAAAGCCTTTGGGCTTTATCAGAGTTAAGAAAATGAGGTGAGTACAACGTGCCTGACTTCAACTATTGGAAAGATAAGTACAAACATTCCTGGGAGGAGTCTGCAAAGCGAGAGCATAAGGTTGCAAAGCTTCTGGAGTCTATGTCTGATGGCAGAATTCAAGTTGAATTTAGAGGTTTAGGGACAGGCCAGTCAGAGTACCTACCTGGGAACGCAACACAGCATGGTCACGAGAAAGGTGATCCAGATATCTTTGTCGTTGGAACAAACGTGTACCTTGAAATTACTGGGCCATTGACAACCTCGGTCGACGAACATCAGCCTCTGTGGATTAGACCTGACAAGGTTCAAAATGCTCAAAGAAAAAGAGAAGGAGAACATGAGGTTTGGTTAGTGCATCACTTGCCTCGGAACGACTTGTTACGTACGGTAGCGCTCGACACTGAATTTTTTAATGCCTTGCAAGATGGAGAGTTTCCAATCGTTAACCCTAAAATTCGTGGAGCAGAAGAAAAGTATTACTCCATTCCAGCAAACCATCATTGCGTCGGATCAATAGATGTTCTGATTGAAAGACTGACGAGAGGAAGGTAACCCGAACTATACATTAACTAATTCGTAGAGCTAAACTTTACGCTAAATGTTGGCTAATCCAAGAAGAGAAGAAATTGACTACATTGAATCAGGGATCCGTCCGATGAAGCTGACAATGAGGTTTGGATCAGTGGCATTGGTTGTGCAGAGCTCGAACTGGGCTTGGCACTTCTGATGGCCAACTCCGTTAGGTCCATGCCCGACCCCGCTTGCCGTGTCCCACTGTAGCCTGGATCTCAGTGGACTTGGCCAGACTTCCCTGGACACCAAAAAGCCCAGAAGCCTCACCAGATAAGAACTTTCTGGACTTGGGTGGATACCAGTGGACTACCTGATAACGGAGAGAGTGGGATTCGAACCCACGGTGAGTTGCCCCACACAGCATTTCCAGTGCTGCGCCTTCGACCACTCGGCCATCTCTCCAGCGCACAGATTAATGACTTTCCAGCAGAGCTAAAAAGTCAGCTTTGTGATCCTAGCAAAGGATGGCGGTCACTAAGAGGATCCTTTGGCATCCCCAGGCCGAAACATTTGCCGCATCACCTTCCAGCGGGAGCAGCGCCAGTAGTCAACGTGGGATTCGATAAGACCTGCGGGGTTAAGCCGCATCTCTGTCCAGCCGGGGATGCACAGGCGGGGACGCCAGGGCAAAAAAGACAGGGATCCCCTCAGCGTCCACTCGCTGCGGATGTGGCTGCCGCTCTGGTGGATGTCGTGCAGCTCAAGATGGATATCCTGCAGCCAGCGCTCTAGGCTGGCGATCATAGCTCGATAGCGATCCAGGCCGCGAAACTCGTTGAGGGGATCCCGGAAATAAACCTGGGGGTCGTAGATGGAGTAGGTTTGATCCCGGGGAAAGCGGGCGTAATCGGCCCGCAGGATGGCCACCAGGTCGAGGCTGGGCTGAGAAGGGTGGCTCATGCTCTGACCTCAGCGGGAAGGGATACCGTCTCCCCCGGGGCAGGACAGCACAGCCGGATGGATTGGCCGGTGGCGGCGTTCAGGGATCCCAGCTTTTCCCGGAACTCCTCTAGGCTCCCCAGAGGGCGGATCTGGGCGGCAAACCAGCCGTGGTAATCTACCTCTCCCATAGCGGTGGGAATCACCTGCTGTGGGCGCAGGGCGGCCACCACCTGCAGGGCCCGCTCCGGCCCCATGATCACCTCGCCCAAGAGGGGAAAGATCTGCCCCACCACCGGGATCAGCAGGGTGTGGATGGGGGCAAACTCCTGCTGCAGCCGCGGGCGGATATCCGGTTGGGAGAGGTGGGGCTCGTAGTAAAGCCGCGTCTGGGTCGGCAGCTCCTCCAGCAAAAAGCCCAGCTCCCGCACCGGCCCCAGGGGTGCTCCCGGAACCGCTGTGATGCGCAGATCTCCCCACTGCACTGACTGCCAGGGATCCAGGGCCTGCACCCTCTTAAAGCCAAGGCTCCGTGCCACGCGGGCGGCTGTCGGCGCAGCGAAAACCGGGATCTGCCGGTTCAGCCGCTGCAGGGTGGGGGGGTGGCAATGATCCGGCTGGCCCTGGCTGAGGAGGATGGCGTCGAGTTTGGGCAGGGTTTCTGGTGTGAAGGGCGGCACCTGGCGGTGCTCCAGGCGGATGAACCAGGGCAGGCCAAAGAACACCAAGGGATCCACCAGCCACGGATCCAGCAGAAAAGTCTGGGTCTGGGTATGGATTAGCCAACTGTTGAGGTCGATGCGGGTGAGTTTCATGGTGCTACTGCCCGGTGATGGAGAGATCGGCTACCCAAATGCGGGGACACAGACCAGCAGGGGTGATTTGGGGCTCCGGCTCGACGTAGAAAATCGACTGCAAGAGTCCTAGAAAATCCCCCGCTACCGTTGCCGCCTCGATACTGATGCGCTCTCCCTGGCGCACCCACCAGCCCTGAAAGGGCAGGGAAAAGGATCCCTGCAGAGGCTTGACTCCGGCATGGAGAGCCTGCAGCTCGTCAATCCAGACCACATTCTCAGCCGTGGCCAGGTCGTAGGTGCTCTCTGGTGGAGCCCCGGCAAAGACGTGGTAGTAGTGGGCCGCCACCGTCACCTTAGCGCCGATATTGGCATGTCCCGTGGGCTGGGCCCCCAGGCGTTTGGCGGTGCCGGCGCTGTGCAAAAAGTGGGTCAGAACTCCATTGGTGATGAGGGGAACGCGGCGGGTGGGAGTGCCTTCACCGTCGAAGCTAATTGCGCTCACGTTGGTAGGGTGCAAGGCGTCATCACACACCGAGAGCAGCGGCGAGGCAATCTGCTTGCCCAGTGAGTCGGGAGTGGACAGGCTTTGGTTGTCCAGGATGTTCTGGGCGTTGAAGAGATTGGAGAAAGCGCCCAAGAGGCTTAAAAAAGCTTCCCCGGAAAAAACCACTGTGTATTTCCCCGAAGGGATCCGCTCGTACTCCAGGTGGCTGATGAGTTTCTCGGCTGCTTCCTTGACGCAGCCCTGGATATCCAACTCCTCCAGGCTGCGGGCTACCCGCATAGCGCCGGCGCTGCGGGGTTTGCGACCCTCCTGTTCTGCCTTGCCGTAGAGAAAGACCGAGGTCAGGGTGTGGCCCTCCTGTCGCAGAGCCTGGTCGCTGTTGAGGTAAAAGCGGTCGATCTGCCGCTGGGCCAGGCCGTTGTAGGGTACCCCCTGGATGGCGGGATGGGATCCCAGTAAAGCCTTCTCAGCGGCCAGCAGTTGCTCCAGAAGCTCGCTGGCCAGCGCCAGCGGCCTTTTGGCGTTACAGGGTTGGAGAATGGGCAGCTTCGCTTCTGGACTCAATTGGGGTGCGTGTTCCCGCACGCCGAAGTGGCTGGCTTCAAAGGCCGTCTGCAGAGCCAGTTCCAGCCCTGCCTCGTCCACAGCGGTGGTGGAAGTCACCCCCACCTGGCCCTGGTCGTTCCAGGCCCGCACCGTCACACTGCAGCGGTGAGAGGCTTTTACCTGACGGGGCTCCCCCTGCTCCACCTGCACGCTGGTCTCGTCCACCTCGGCTCCGTAGAGATCAAACTGGGGGATCCCCAAACGTTTGGCACAGCTTTGCGCCTGTTCGGCCAAGGCCTCAACTTGCAGCATCGCTACTCCTTCCCTACCGACGGGCCAGCCAGGCGGTCAAGTCCTCCACGCTGTGGAAATCCAACAAAGCTTCCCCTAGCGCTTCCAGCTGCGACGGCGGCAAGGCCCAAATCTGGTTTTCCAAGACCGGGTCAAGGGATCCCAGCTTCCGCCGCAAAAGCCGCAAAACCAGTGTTGCTTCCCCGTGTTGCAAACCCTGTTGCAAGCCCTGTTGTAAGCCCAGTTGCAGGCCTTCTTTGCGCCCTGCTTCCAACCCCTCCCGCAGAGCTTCTGCCCGCCATTCCTGGTAGATCACCGATTCCCTCATATCCAAGGACCTCATGATTTGCCGAATCAAGCCCCGATCCAATGCTAGTCCTGCCAAAACGGCTGTTGCCGCTGCCAATTCCCGCTGCTCGCTGGAGTCTGGCAAGCGCTCCAGCTCAGCAACGACTTCTCGTAAGGTTTCTCCAGGATCCTCCACCTGGCTCAAGACTCGAAAAGGCAGCAGGGCTGGCCAATCGACCCTGGCTGGCAAGTTACACTCCCAGAGGCGAACGACCTCAAACTCATGGCTTAGCCTTTCTAGGCGAAAAGAGGTTTGGAAGACCCGCTGCGAGCGCGTTTTGCGAAGATAAATGACCACCTGCCGCACCGATAGCTGGGGATATTTCCGATAGAGGCGGAGCCGATAGTCGGCCATGCGAAAGGGGATTTCAGGATCCGGATCTGTTTGAAATTCCAGATGCAAAATGCCCTGCTGTAGCCCTAGCAGAATGACCGAATCGGCTCGCATGGGCTCCTCCGACAGTTCTGTGGGCAGAAGCTGTACCGGCAGAGCTACCTCTCCCATCAGCCAACGGGAAAACTGCTCCGGAAAGCGCTCCGCCAGGTACTTGCAGATGTTGTCGTAGGCCATGGGGGATCCCTGAAACTAGCGCCCGCCCACGGTGATAGAGTCCACCTTGATGTGGGGCTGACCCACAGTAACGTAGATGCTGCCGCTGACAGAACCGCAGAAGCCAGGCGCCAGGCGGAGATCCTTGGAGCACATGGAGATCTTGGTCAAGATATCCTTGGCTTCTCCAATCAGCGTGGCTCCCTTGAGAGGCTTGGTGATTTTGCCATTTTGGATGAGATAGGCTTCTTCCACGGCAAAGTTAAATTGGCCAGTGGGGCCGACACTGCCGCCCCCCATGCGCTTGCAGTAGATGCCTTTGTCAATAGAGGCAAACAGGTCGTCCAGTTCGGCGTCGCCGGGGGCGATGTAGGTGTTGCGCATGCGGCTGGCAGGGGCAAAGGTGTAGTTTTGCCGGCGACCACTGCCGGTGCGGGGATGGCCGGTGCGCATGGAGCCGGCCCGGTCGGCCAGGAAGTTTTTCAAAATGCCCTTTTCAATGAGCAGGGTGCGCTGGACGGGCATGCCCTCGTCGTCCACGTCCAGGCTGCCAAAGGCCCCCTCGGAAAGCCCCTCGTCCCAGGCGGTGAGGTTTTTGTGGGCAATTTTCTGGCCTTTTTTGTCGGCAAAGGGAGTGGTTTTGCGCTCGATCTGGGTCGTTTCCAAGAGATGCCCACAGGCCTCGTGGAAGATGACGCCGCCAAAGGCGTTGGACATTACAATCGGGTAGGTGCCCGATTCCACATAGTCGGCATAGAGCATCTGGCCGGCGGCTTCTGCCAGCTCCTGGCTGTGGGCTACGAGATCCCAGCGGCGCAAAAAGTCGGGATCCCTGGTGCCCCCTGCGCGCTGGCTAACGGAAGCGCGATGATCCCCATCGGCACAGAGCAGGGTAGAACTAACCGACTGGGTAAGGCGGATGTCGCGCACAAAGGTGCCGTCGCTGCAGGCCACCAGGATCTCCTGCCAGTCACGGAAGTAGTTGGTGCGGCGGGACTGAACATGGTGAGCTTGCCGCTTCAGCTCTGCGTTGGCCCGCAGCAGGATCTCCCCCATCTCGGCAAGGGAGCTGCATTCCTTGAGCCAGCCGTCTTTACCGCGGCGCTCGGCGTAGTCCTGGAGCAGCCCTAGGTTGACGGTGGAGACCAAAGCAGCAGGGCCAGGGGGGGTGAGGCCCATCAAGAGCAGGCCTTTTTCTAGAGCAGCTTTGAGGCCGGCAAAGGAGAGATCGTTGGTGCTGACGTAGCAGTCGGCCAGGCCGCGAAACACCCGCACCCCCGCGCCGGTGGAAAGTCGAGGGGTGATGCTGGTGAGGGTGTCGTCTTCCGCCAGGCAACTGATGGAGTTAGCCCGCTCCAGGAAGATCTCCACCAGATCGGCGCCGGCAGCCCGCCCCCAGCCCAAGAGAGTTGAAAGGGGATCCCGCCAATCCTCGCCGAAGCGCTGCAGGGTGGGGCG
>NZ_JANSJI010000232.1:0-16576 GCF_047462475.1 Synechococcus sp. H55.11 | reverse complement strand
AGAGAGTTGAAAGGGGATCCCGCCAATCCTCGCCGAAGCGCTGCAGGGTGGGGCGATAGTCGAGGTTGGGCAGTTCCTTGGATAGAAGCAGCATGACAGGCTCAGGGAGGAGAGACGAGCTGAGGCCGACGCAAGTTTTTATTTCCCCAGTTTAACAGGGAGTAAAGGTTCTCCCCTGCCGGCGGATTGCCCTTGAGCTTGACAAGAGCAGAGCGGCAATCGAAGATCGCTGCACGAGGAACCCCCAGCTTGCAATGGCTGCCAAGAAAAGACCGTCGGAGCTTCAGCCCAGCCTATTTGACGATCCCATCCAACCGCCTGCACTCACAACGGAGACACTGCCCCAACTGGATCAGATCCCGCTCTCGGCTCAGGTGCCCATTCCCCCCGGCACCTATCGGGATCTAGAACAACTGGAGCAGCACTGCCGAGTCTGCCAGCGCTGTGAGTTGGCGGCCAACCGTACCTATGTGGTGGTGCACCGAGGTAACCCTAAAGCCAAGATCGTGATTGTTGGCGAGGGGCCGGGGGAAAACGAAGATCTGCAAGGCCTGCCCTTTGTAGGTAAGTCCGGCCAGTTGCTGGACAAGATCCTGGCCTCGGTGGGGCTGGATCCCGAGCGGGATACCTACATCTGCAATGTGGTCAAGTGCCGCCCCCCCAACAACCGCGTACCCACCCAGGCGGAGATGGACGCCTGCCGACCCTATCTCTTGGAGCAGATTCGCCTGGTGGATCCCTGGATCATTTTGTTGACGGGGGCCACTTCGGTGCGCTCCCTTTTGGGGGATAAGCGGGGCATTACCAAGATCCGCGGCGAGTGGATCCAGTGGCAGGGGCGCTGGTGCATGCCCATCTTCCACCCCGCCTACTTGCTGCGCAACCCTGACCGCACCCCCGGCAGCCCCAAGTGGTTGATGTGGCAGGATATTCAGGCGGTGAAGCAGAAGTACCTAGAACTTGCTGGCGCAACGCCACCCCAGCAGGACTTTTGAGCCCACTTTCCCTGTCGCTTACGTGGCCAGCGCTGCTGCCCTCACCCCCAGCCCCTCTCCCTTGGGAGAGGGGGGTATGGGATCCCTAACTTGCAGGCTTGAAGCCGCTCAGCAAGCCAAAGCGCAGCAAGCCGGTGGCATAGGCCCGCCGCATCAGGCCCAGCCCCAGCGCCCCACGAACGGTGACCCAGCCGCTGCGTACCAAAGCCGGGATCCACCGCCAATCGCGAGCCGAGGCAATTACCTCATCCCAAAAGGGGGCCACCCGCTCCGACCAGTCGGCGGTGCGCAACTGCTCGAACCCCACCTCTTGGGCCAGTGCTTCATACTCCGACAAGCTGATGACATAGGGCAGGCAGTACACGTCGTAGATCTGCTGCAAAAGCCGCTGATCCTGGCGGCTCAGGGATCCCTCGCGGTGGCACCAGGTCACCACCATCATCTGCCCGCCCGGCTGCAAGACCCGCCAGCCCTCGGCCAGAAACCGCCGCTTATCTGGCATGTGCTCGCCGCTTTCCAGAGCCCAGACCAGATCGAAGGTGTGGTCGGCAAAGGGCATTTCCAGGGCATCGGCCACCCAAAAGCGCACCCTGTGGCTCAGGCCGGCCTCCTGGGCCCGCTGCGTGGCCCGTCGGGCCTGGACAGGGCTGAGGGTAATGCCTGTTACCTCGGCGCCAAAGCGCCGCGCCAGCTCCAGGCTGCTCCCTCCAATGCCACAGCCGAGATCGAGGATGTGCTGAGGGGGTTTAGGATCCCCGATCTGGCCCCATTGAATCACTCGCTCCATGAGATCGATCTGGGCTTGGCGGCGATCCTTGCCGGTCTGGCCCGGCTCATAGTAGCCGTGGTGCATGTGCTCCCCCCACACCTGCTCCCACAGGCCGGAGGAAGCATCGTAGAAGCGGCGGATGCGTTGGTTGAGGGGGGAAGCCATCCAGGTAGGAGCGGGTCGGGATCCCTTCCATTCTGGACGATCTGGCCGTCCCTGCTGGCCCTGGACGCAGCCTGACAAAACCCCGATTAAGCTGGGAAAGTAGGCCCTTGCCGCCCATCCCCCTTTCTTAGACTGCCTTGGCCACCTCGGAATTGGCTCTGGAACAGCTTCTCTTCACCCCGGCCACACCTGCGCCTGACGCGGTGCGGGTCATCTACGCCTTTCCCAACACCTACTCGGTAGGGATCACCAGCCTCGGCTACCAGGTCATCTGGAGCCTGCTGGCCAGCCGCCGCGAGGTGGCGGTCGCCCGCCTGTTTACCGACCTGGCCGAGCCGCTGCCGCGGGATCCGGAGCTGGTGGGCTTTTCCCTGTCTTGGGAGCTGGACTACGTCCATATCCTGGATCTGTTGGAACGACAGGGGATCCCCCTCCAGGCCGAGGCGCGGGGGGAGGCGGATCCCTTGGTTTTTGGCGGCGGCCCGGTGTTGACGGCCAACCCTGAGCCCTTTGCTGCGTTCTTTGACTTGATCCTGCTGGGGGACGGGGAGGGGCTGGTGGAGCAGATGATCCAGACCTATCAGCAGGTGCGGCAGGGATCCCGGGCCGAAAAGCTGCAGGCGCTGGCTCAGGTGCCGGGGATCTACGTGCCCAGCCTCTACGAAGTCCACTACCGCGGCCCCGACGGCCCGGTGGAAAAGGTCATTCCCAAGCGGGACGGGATCCCCAGCTCCATCCGCAAGCACACCTTCCGCGGCAACACCCTCTCGGTGTCCACCGTGGTTACCCCCAAAGCGGCCTGGGAGAGCATCTACATGGTGGAGGTGGTGCGCAGTTGCCCCGAGATGTGCCGCTTTTGCCTGGCCAGCTACCTGACTTTGCCTTTCCGGGCGGCCGACGTAGAAGGGCATCTGATCCCGGCGGTGGAGCGGGGGTTGCAGGTTACCCAGCGGATTGGCCTTTTGGGGGCTTCGGTAACCCAGCACCCCCAGTTTGAGGAGTTGCTGGAGTACCTGGCGCAGGATCGCTTTGAGCAGGTGCGCCTTAGCCTGGCCTCGGTGCGCACGGGCACGGTCACGCCTCGCTTGGCGCAAGTGCTTTCCCGCCGCGGCAGCCAGTCCATTACCGTGGCCATTGAAAGCGGCTCAGAACGGCTGCGCCGGATCGTCAACAAGAAGCTGACCAATGAAGAGATCTTGGCGGCGGCCGCCCACGCCCAGGCCGGCGGACTGAAGGGGATCAAGTTCTACGGCATGGTGGGGATCCCGGCGGAAACCCAGGCCGACCTGGAAGCGACGGTTGCTCTTTTCAAGGAGCTCAAGAAGGCGGCTCCCCGCCTGCGCTTGACTTTGGGCTGTAGCACCTTTGTGCCCAAGGCCCACACCCCCTTCCAGTGGCAGGGGGTGGATCCCCAGGCCGAGAAAAAGCTGCAGTGGTATCAAAAACATCTGCGTCCCCTGGGCGTGGAGTTCCGTCCCGAAAGCTACAGTTGGTCGGTGATCCAAGCCCTCATCTCGCGGGGGGATCGGCGGGTGGCCCGAGTCTTGCAGTTGGCGCGGCAGTGGGGCGAGTCTCTGGGCAGCTTCCGCCGCGCCTTCAAAGAGCTCAAGGGACAACTGCCGCCCTTGGACTACTGCGTGCACAGCGACTGGGATCCAGTGGATCCTCTGCCTTGGCAGCACATCGAAGGCCCTCTCACCCCAGAGCGACTGCTACAGCATCGCCAGGAAGCTTTTTCGGTTGGCAGCTCTTGAAGGTGCCTACTTGGGCTGTTTGTAGGCGGCAATGCTACTGGCAATGATCGCCTCGGCTTCGGCCAAGCCTTTCCAGCCCAAGATTTGGGTTTCCTTCTTTTCCAGGCGCTTGTAGGTGGCAAAAAACTCCGCAATCTCATCCAGGCGGTGCTGGGCAATGTCCTCCAGCTTGGTTACCGAAGCGTAGCGGGGATCCTTAGCGGGCACACACAGCAACTTCTCATCCGGATCCCCGCCGTCGATCATCTGCAGCATGCCCAACGGGCGCACCGTGACCACACAGCCGGGGAAGGTGGGCTGATCCATAATCACCAAGCCATCCAAGGGATCCCCATCTCCGGCCAGCGTGTTGGGCACAAAGCCGTAATCGTAAGGATACTGCACCGAGGAGTAGAGCACCCGATCCAGCGCCATCGCCCCCATGTCTTTGTCGAACTCATACTTGTTTTTGCTGCCGCCGGGGATCTCAATCAAAATGTTGAGCAGGCCGGGCTTCGGTTGGGCAGGGATCCGCGACAGGTCGATCACAGCAGGCACCCTCAAAGTGGGAATAGACAGCCAGAGGGTATTTTGACATACTCCCTGCCGCAAAAGATAGAGGGACGCTTTGCCGGGAGCAGCCAACCGGCGAGGCAGGCTCCTCAGCCGGCCTTCACATCCCTTCTCCCCCCATCGGGAGGTGCCCCATCCTCGATAAGACCGAAGACTTGGCCTTCGCCCCCAAGCATGCGGGATCCCGATCCAGCTTTTCGATACAATTGCGGACACACTCCCCGGGCAAGATTCGAACTTGCGACCAATCGGTTAACAGCCGACCGCTCTACCGCTGAGCTACCGAGGATTAAGCGTCTTCCATCATAGGAGAAAAAAGCACCGCTAGGCAACTGCCGATGAGGAGCTCTTGGGTGGCCTTGGGATCCCCAGTTCAGATTGTGCGTGGGTTTGTCAACCCTGCTCTAGCGGAAAGTCCGGGAAAACGTCCTCGTCAACCGGACGGAAGCCATTACAATAGGTTACGGACATTCGCCAGCACCCCCTCATGGACTTCGGAGTCGGATTCCTCTCCAACAACGTCATGCTGCCGATCCTGGACTTTTTCTATGGGATCGTGCCCAGCTATGGACTGGCCATTATCTTCCTGACGTTGGTGATCCGCTTTGCTCTCTACCCGCTCAATGTCGGATCCATCCGCAACATGCGACGCATGAAGGTGATCAACCCTGTCATGCAGCGGCGGATGCGAGAAATCCAGGAGCAGTATCGGGACGATCCGCAAAAGCTGCGCGAAGCCCAGGCCAAGCTGTACAGCGAGCTGGGGGCCAATCCCTTGGGGGGCTGCCTGCCGCTGCTCATTCAAATGCCGGTGCTGTTTGCCCTGTTTGCCACCCTGCGGGGATCCCCCTTTGCGGCGGTGACCTACGACGTCAACTTGCAGATCCTGCCGGCGGAGGTGGCGGCTGAGGTGGTGCCCGCTCCCTACGTTAGCCCCAGCAAGAACATTTTTGTGACTGATTCTCTCCATAAGCCGGTGGTGCTGGTGGTGCCTAAGGGTACCAAGATCGCCGTCGGGGAAGAGGTGCAATTTTTGCTGCAGGGGCCGGGGGGCAAGCCCTTTGAGCAGTTGGTGACAGAAGCAGGTGGGGATCCCAACCTGTTGCAGCCCACCTGGAAGATCACCAAAGGGGAAGATCGCGCCCAGATCCAGCCAGACGGCACCTTGCTGGCCCTGCAGCCGGGGGACGTGACTGTGCAAGTGTCGATTCCCGGTTTGGCCTCGGATACCGGTTTCCTGTTCATCGACAAGTTGGGCCGTGTGGGAGCCTTTGACCCGGATGGCACCATCCACTGGGACATCATTGCCATGATCGTCATCTTTGGGGTGTCCATTTACCTGAACCAGTACCTGACGAACGCCGGACAGGATATGGGCAAAGAGGATCCCAGCCAGAGTTCCATGGCTCGTGTTACCCCGGTGCTGTTCTCGGCGATGTTCCTGTTTTTCCCGTTGCCGGCGGGGGTCTTGCTCTACATCCTCGTCTCCAACATCTTCCAAACGGTGCAGACTTTCTTGCTCTCGCGGGAGCCATTGCCGGAGAACTTGCAGCAGTTGGTGGAAGAGGAGCGCCGTCGGGCTGCCCAGACAATAGCGGTGGAGGCCAAGGAAGTGGAGAAATCGAGCAAGCCCAGGGCAGCCAAGGAAGGCCGTGAATCCCTGCCCTTTGAGCCCTAGGGAAGCCTAGCTGCTGGGGTGGACTTGTTGAGTGTTGATAGCTCACTTTCAACGTTGGAAGCTGCCCAAGATGAGCCGCCCTAAGTCTTCTACGGGATCTGCCGCTAAGAAATCTGACTCCCCCAGCAAGTCCACCTTTGTGGCCAACCAAGAGCGAGCCAAGCAGTGGTTGCAGCAGGTGCTGATGGCCATGGGGATCGCGGCGGAGGTGCGGGTGGTGGGTGAGGTGTTGGAAATCGAGGCGGCTTCTTTGACTTCGGATCAGAAGCAACTCCTGCTCTCCAAGGTGTCTGCATCGCCCTTGCCGTCTTCCAAAGAGGCCGGTCTGGAGGAAGAGCGCTCTCCTGTGGTGCTGGATGCGTTGCAATACCTGGCCAACACCCTTCTCAACCTCAACCTGCCGGAAGACCAGCAGCAGCCCTATATTTTGGATCTGGACGGCTATCGTCAGCGGCGTTTGCAGGAGCTGAAGGCTTTGGTGGCTGCTGCTGTGGAAAAGGTGAGAGCCGGTGGCCGCGAATACGAGTTTCCAGATCTCTCTGCTGCTGAGCGGCGGCAGATCCACACGCTGCTGAAAGACCCTGCCTACGCCGATTTGGAAACCTTCAGCCGTGGTAAAGAGCCCGACCGTCGCCTGGTGATCCGACTGGCTTCCTCGTCCTGAAAATTTGGGCCGCGACCCGTTGAGCTCTCTTGCTACCCTGACAACAGGGATCCCTGCTACCCAAAACGTGCGAAGGAGGGGGCGCGATGTTAAGGCCCATTCGTCTATCCGATCTGCGGCAGATGCCAGGTCAGACCCAGGCGTTGCAGTTCAAGCAATTTTTTGCGGGCTTTGAGAGCTTGACCCCTGTCGAGGGATCCCTAGAAGTCAGCCATCGGGGCCACTTTCTCGAGGTCAGTGCCGAAGCCCACACCATTGTGACTCTCACCTGTCACCGTTGCCTACAGCAGTTTAACCACCGGCTGCATCTGGCAGTTGAGGAGATCATCCTGATCCGGGAGCCCAGTTCCGAGCCTCTGCCCTTGGAGCTGGAATTGCAAGACGAAGCAGATCTGCTGGAGAGCCTGCCCTGCAATGGTGAGCTGGATGTCGAAGACTGGATGTACCAGCACCTACATCTGCAGATGCCCCGCCAGTTGCCCTGCCGTCCCGATTGTCCGGGCATTGGGGTGGAATCTCCCGCGCCGGCGGTGGATCCCCGCTGGGCAGCTTTGGCCTCTTTCTTGAAAGATTCTCCCTAGCTTTTTTGAATGTTGCGTCCACAAGTTCTCTGGCGTTTTGCTCGGCCTCACACCGTCTATGGCACCAGCGCCAGCGTGCTGGGCCTCTACCTGTTGGCGGGGTTCGTGGCTGCCGGATCCCTGCAACCGGTTCTCTCGGCGCTGCCCCAATTGGGCTTGGCTTGGGCGGCCTGTTTGGCGGCCAACGTCTACATCGTCGGCTTGAATCAACTGACGGATGTGGAAATCGATCGCGTCAACAAACCCCATTTGCCCTTGGCTGCCGGATGCCTGAGTTGGCGACAGGGGCTGGGGATCGTCGTGGCTTGTGGGGCGGCGTCCCTCCTGCTGGCCGCGGCTGGGATCCCTTACCTGTTGCTGACGGTGCTGTTGAGCAATGGGATCGGCACGGCCTATTCGTTGCCCCCCTTGCGTTTGAAGCGGTTTCCGCTGGCGGCCTCGGCTTGCATTTACAGCGTGCGCGGTTTGATCGTCAATTTGGGCCTTTACAGCCATTTTCAGCAGGTGATGCAAGGAAGGGTCGAGTTTTCTGCTCCGATTGTTTGGCTAACGGGATTTATGTCGATTTTCGGCTTGGTGATCGCCCTTTTTAAAGATATTCCCGACATGGAGGGGGATCGCCAGTTTGCCATTGCCACCTTCTCATTGCGCTTTGGGCCAGAGCGGATTTCAAGGTTTTGTATCACCATTTTGGCCTTTTGCTATCTGGGGTTTATCGGGGTGGGGATCTCCTTGCCCCTCGCGGGCAACGGCCTCTGGCTGTTGGTGGGTCATTTGTTAGGGCTGGGGATCCTCTTAGGCTATGGTGTCCACCTCGATCTCAGTCGCCGAGATGCGATCGTTGGTTATTATCAACTGATCTGGAAGTTGTTTTACTTAGAGTATTTGCTTTATCCTTGGGCTTTTTTCTCTTTTTTCTAGAGCATTTTCCTGTAGCTAAGGATCTGCCCAAGCTCAGGCCAGAAAAAACCTAGAGATACCGCTTCATTTGGACTCGAAAGCGGCCTTTCTTTGTTTCGGCTACCTCTTCAATTTGCAGCCGGCCGCGGCCACGAATGGCGATCCAATCCTGAGGGCCAACGGTGTAGCTGGCTTGGGTAATGGGCTTCCAATTGACCCGCACTTCCCCCCGTTGGATTTCTTCCACCATCTTGCTGCGGGAGATGCCGAACCCGGCTGAGGCCACTGCATCCAAGCGCAAAGAGGCTTCCACGCTGGTGATGGATTTGACGCGGGGGGGTTGAACTTTCAACTGGCTCAGAGGGATCCGGCTCACTTTGACAGGCACCGTGCGCACCTGAGTCAGGTTGAGGCTGAGATAGTCCACCAGTTCGGGCACCACAATGGCCTGGGCACCTGAGTCTCCCAACACGAGGATGTCTCCCACCTTCTCGCGGGCGATGCCGGCTGCCAACAAGGCTCCCAGAAAATCCCGGTGGGTGGCCGGGTCGAACAGGAAGTTGCCTTGAATCTGCAGGGCGGCCAAGGGGATCCCTTCTTGATCGGGCTTTGGATCCCCGACCTCCAGACTCACTTCAGAGCGAGCCAGGGCCAAGCGTTGGCGCTCTGCCTGGGGGTACCCTCCCCAAGCCCACACTTGGAGTTCGGTCAAGTTGCGCAGCCGAGCTTGCACCTCGGCTAGTTCGGGTGGGGAAAGGAAGTCGCTCCAGACCACTTGCCAGGTTTTGAGGGCTTGGTCTCCCCAATCCAAGACCCGTGCCAGGGTTTCTCGATACTCTGCCCCTTGCAGTAAATCGGCTTTGGGTAGCATTTTGGGGTGCTTCGACTTTGTAGCTCAGTCCCGTTTTTCCCATGCTAAGCTAGATACCCGAAATCCTGGCGGGCGTAGCCAAGCGGTTAAGGCAGAGGATTGTGGATCCTCCATTCGTGGGTTCGAGTCCCATCGTCCGCCCTCACCTCTCTCCCAACGTGAGAGATGAGTTCATCCGCAGCTCAAGACCAAGGTTCCCACGGCGTCAATGGCAGCCGTCCAACCGGCGTCGATTACCGCAGTTGCCTCCGGCATCTCGACGATCGCCGGCCCGCGCAGTTGAAACCCCACACCCATGCGCTGCCGATCGTAGACCGGCACTGACCGCATCTGGCCGCCCATCCAGGCCTCTCGCCGCCCCTTGAGGGGATCCCCTGGCAAAGGGCAAGGTGCAGTCAGAGGCACGGTGGGCAGAGCCTGCACCGCCCGCAGACGCAACTGGATCGCCTCCACCGGCTGGGCCGAATCCTGCCAGCCATAGCGCTGCCGGTGGGCCTGGTGAAACTGTTGTTCCAGGCGAGCAATCGGCTCTGACAGGTGCACCGGGATCTCCAGCTCGAAAGACTGGCCGCGATAGCGCAAGTCCAAGCTAAAGTGCAGCGCCGGCTCTTGTAAGTCGGCTTGGGCCTGGCGGATCAGGGGTTCTGCCCACTGGGCTAGCAGGGATCCCCCTGAATCCGACGCCAGCCGCTGCAAGGGTTGTAGGATGGCCCGCCGGTAGTCCCGCCGCAGATCGGCCAAAGCCATGCCCAGTGCCGAGAGCACGCCACAGGCAGCCGGGATCAAGATCTTGCGGATGCCCAGCTCTTCCGCCAGAGCACAGGCATGCATGGGCCCAGCTCCACCAAAGGCCAGCAGGGCAAAATCGGCAGGATCCCAGCCCCGCTCCACGCTGATCACCCGCAAGGCCCGTGACATGGCAGCGTTGGCCAGGGTGCGAATGCCAACGGCAGTTTCCTGCAAGCTCAAGCCCAAGGGATCCGCCAGCGTGGCTATGGCTTGTTCCGCCAGCTCCCGCCGCAACTGGACGGAGTCGCCCAACCGACCGCCGTCCGGCAAGTACCCCAGCCAGAGGTTGGCATCGGTCACCGTGGGAGCCGTTCCCCCTCGGCCGTAGCCGGCCGGCCCGGGGTTGGAGCCGGCACTCTCCGGCCCCACCTGCAGCCCACCGCCCGGCAACAAAGAGGCCAGGGATCCGCCGCCGGCGCTGACGGTGTGGATATCGATTTGGGGCTGCTGCACCGGCAGGCCGCACACCACCGCTGACGGGCTGACCTGAGGGATCCCATCTTGGATGAGGGCTACATCGGTGCTGGTTCCCCCCATATCGAAGCTGAGCAAGTGGAGGTAGCCGCTCAGGCGACCCAGATAGGCCGCCCCGTAAACCCCACCTGCCGGCCCCGAGAGCAAAGCCACCGAAGCGTGGGCCGCCGCCTGGGCAATCGAGGTCACCCCGCCGGAAGACTGCATGATCAAGGGTTGGGGGATCCCTCTCTCTCGACATCCTGAATCCAAGCGGTGCAGGTAGCCCGCCAGCGCCGGGCTGAGGTAGGCATCGAGGGCGGTGGTGCTGAAGCGCTCGTATTCCCGAAACTCCGGCGCTACCTCGCAAGACAAGGAAACGTGCAAGTCAGGGAAAGCCTCTTTCAAAGCGGCTCCCAGCCGCTGCTCATGCTCTGGGTAGAGAAAGGAAAACAAAAACCCCACCCCCACGGCGCGGATCCCGTCCTGCCGCACCCGCTCGCCCACCGCCTGGATCACGCGGCGGATCTCCTCCTCGGTCAGCGGCTCCAACACCCCGTCCACGCTGCAACGCTCCTTCACCTCCAGGCAACAGTGGCGGGGTACCACCGGCTCCGGCTTGGGCTGCGTCAAGTCATACAGAGAGGGGCGGTTTTGACGGCCAATGGCCAGCACATCGCGAAAACCCGCCGTGGTCAGAAACAGGGTGGGGGATCCCTTGCGCTCCAGCAGCGCGTTGGTGGCCACCGTCATGCCATGGCAGAACAAGTCAACCCAGAGCCCCCCTTTGAGCGCACCCAGCTTGTCCAGCGCTGCCAAGACCCCCTCCTCAGGGCTAGGTGTAGAGAGCACCTTCGCCGTCTGAATCTGGCCATCCTGCAAGAGCACCAGATCGGTAAAGGTGCCGCCCACATCGATCCCCAAGCGAGCCCAGCCTCGGCTTGCTGTCATCTGATCCAGATTGGTCGGATGTGACATACTCCCGACTCACGCCTAGTGATTTGGTACCTTGAAGCGGGGCTTGCCGGAACTGTCACCCTTATCGTATCTTCCCATAGGGCATTCCCCCAGCGCCCTGGCTCTGATCCCGACAGCCATCCTGAGGATAGGGTGCGGGGTTTCCCGCCAAAAAAAGATCCCCAAGAGGGGATCCCAATCGAGCCGATCACCAATCGGTTGGATTGCCGAGACTTTTACTTGTTGGGCTGAGGGGTGACCCGCAGGTAGGGCTTAATTTCCTTGTAGCCTTTCGGGAACTTTTCTTTGAGCACTTCCGGATCTTTCAGCGAAGGCGGGATAATGACATCGTCGCCGTCTTTCCAGTCGGCAGGGGTGACGACGCTGTACTTATCCGTCAACTGTAGAGCATCGATGGCCCGCAAAAGCTCGTCGAAGTTGCGGCCCGTGCTGGCCGGATAGGTGAGGATGAGGCGTATCTTCTTGTTGGGATCGATAACGAACACCGAGCGCACCGTCAAGGGCAGCCCTTCTTGGTTGAGGTTGGTTTGATCCAACATGCCGTAGAGCTGCGAGACCTTGCGGTCAACGTCCGCCAAAATTGGGTAGGTCAAGGTAGCGTTCTGGGTTTCCTCAATGTCTTTCACCCAGCCAACGTGGGAGTCCACATCGTCCACACTGAGGGCCAGCACCTTCACCCCTCGCTTTTCAAATTCGGGCATCAGCTTGGCAACAGTACCCAGCTCGGTGGTGCAGACCGGCGTGTAGTCGGCAGGGTGGGAGAACAACACTACCCAGCTATCCCCGGCCCAGGAATAGAAGTCGATTTCGCCGTGGGTGGACTTTTGCGTAAAATTGGGAGCCGTATCGCCAAGTCGGAGAGACATACGCTCTTTCTCCTCAGTAAAGGGTTCAGTCCGGTGAGGTCAGGATCCGGATCCTTGCATCGATCCGTCTGCTGTCTATTTTGCCACAAAAACTCCACTTTTCCGAGCGGATTTTAGGAGATTTTAAGATCATCGCCAACTTGCCCGCAAGGTGAGAAGCCCTTTCCTAATGTGAACAATTGTTGTGGGCAGTCTTAACATTCTGTAGTTTCCTTACAGGCTGCAACGGCGGCGTGCTAGGGGTATTGTAGACAACAGAATCTAGCTCCTCTGCTGAGGTCATGGGATCGATGGAAAGCCCAGAAGCAGCTACACCTTACAGCCTGGCCACCCTGTGGGCCCAAAAATATGTAGACAAGTTGCGGGCACAGGCGGCCTTGGGCGAGCTGCCAGGTACCCAATTAGCCGACAAAGTGAAGGGATCCCTGCGCTTTGCCAGCTCCCAGGCCTGGGCAAAAACGGAGCGGCTCTTGGCTGCTGAAATCCCGAGGCAGCGGCTGGATCCGGACTTGATCGATCCCTGGCAAATTGCCGAGGATTCCCGCGAGTTATTTGAAAAGGCAGCGGAAAGTTGGGGGGAGGGCCTCTCCCCGGCCCGCTTTTCGGTAAAGATCGCGCCGTTCTGTGGACGGCTGCGGGCCCGCTACAGTGAACGGGATCCGCGGGTGCTGGGCTTTTTAAGTATGCAATTCCACTACACGGGGCAAATGGTCTCGCAAGCCTTGTCACCTCAGGAGCGCGGCCTCTTCCACCCCTACTTGAAGGTCATGGACGACCACCTGTACATGCCCCTGCAGAGGATGTACGAGGGTGCCGCTGTTCACGCCAGCGACAACGCTTCTTCCGCCTCTTTGCTGGCTGTTCAGGAACTGCTGCCCATCGTAACCAGTGTGGCGGAATTTATCTGTGCCGAAGTGGCTCAGCGTTTCCCGGACTATCGCTGCGAAAGCGGCCTCTTGACGGATCTGGAAGTGCGGATCTCCAGCATCCGCGATGTGGAGATGTTCCAGGTGTACCTGGGCCTCTGTGCCCTGGAAGGCAGTGTGATGGCTGTGCAGCAGGAGCTGTTTCCCCTTTGTGTGATGCTGTACCCCCCTTTGAAGGTGGAGTGGAAACTGGTGCGGCAGATGTTGGAGCTGTTGGATCAGGCTTTGCACTCTCGTCTCAGCCCAGCTAGCTACACCTTCCTCCTGCCTTACCTGCAAGCTGTACAGGGGATGTTCTCTCTGGAGGTTTTCCCCGAAAGCGACCCCATCTGGAGCCATCATCCCGATGTGCTGCGCTATATGGGAACGGCGCAGAAGCTGCTGCAAGAACTGGTCAGTCAGGAAGTCACTTAAAAATCCTCACGCTTGTCCATCTCCGTCTTTGCAGCAGGAGGGCTGTTAGGCTAGCGCTATTCCAATCCGCTGGGATCTACGGATTGTGCAGGAAAGGGTTGGGATCCACCAGCTCGGCCACAAATTGGTGCAGGATGGGCAGGTAGCGCTCCCCGGCCACCTGGAGCAAGTTGTTGTGATCGGCTCCCTCGATGGGCACCAAACGCTTGGGATCCCGTGCTGCTTGGTAAAGGGCTTCGGCATGCCAGAAGGGGATCAAGCGATCCTGAGTGCCGTGCAAAATTAGCAGCGGACAATTGATCTGGGCAATGCGGCTGAGGTTGTCGAAGCGATCAAAAGGCAGCAGGGGGATGCGGGTCAAGACGCGAAAAGCGGTTACAAAGGTGGATTCCAGGATCAAGCCACCCACCGGCTTTTGGGCTGCCAAGTAAACTGAGGGCCCACCTCCCACCGAGCGTCCGTAAAGCAAAATCCGCTCCGGCGGGATCCCCTGATCTCGTAGGTAAGCGTAGGCCGCTTCAATGTCTTTGTAGGCGCCGGCCTCGGAAGGGATCCCTTCGCTGGTGCCGTAGCCGCGGTAGTCGTAGGCCAAGACGGCAAACCCCCCCTGCTGCAGCTTCCTCAGGCGCGGCAGGATATCCCCCAAGTCCTCGGCGTTGCCGTGGCTGTAGAGGAGAGCATAGGTGGCTGCGGGATTGGGCAGGTAGACTGCCGAAATCTGCAGGCCATCGGCGGTGGTGAGCTTGAGAATGGCGTCCCCATCCTGGTAGCTGGCGGGGCGGGGCAAAAAGATCAGCCGCTCTGATTGAAATCGGCCCAGCCAGAGCAGGTAGCCGTATACCCCTAGGCCGATGAGCAGCAAGGATGGCCCCAGCCGCAGTCCCAGAAAGGATGCAAAAATCAAAGGCTTGCCCATTGCTCCTTCCCCTCACCCCCAACCCCTCTCCCAGAGGGAGAGGGGGGCGGCGACGTCGAGCACTTCAGGATTCGGCTGGCAGGGCAGAACATTTCCAGAGGCAAACCCCAATCCAGTTAACCAAAGTATGGGCGACGATGGTTACCAACAGGTTTCCCGATAGCCACACGCCCAGCCCCAGGAGGATGCCCACGGCGCTGGCCCAGACGGCATAGGGCCAACCCTGCCACTCTAGCCAGTGCAAAACCCCAAACAAGAGGCCGCTCAGGAGGATCCCGCCTGTCCACCCCAAGGGGCTGGCCACTAGGGATCCCATCAGCACGCCGCGAAACAGCCATTCCTCGCTCCAGCCCGGCAGCACCCCCACCCAGAAGATATCCCGCCATTGCAAGGGATCCGCCACCAGGTGCAAGTAGGCGGAAGCCGCCCGGCGATAGGCCGGCCAAAGCCAGTAAGCCCCGCCGCTGAGCAGCGCCACCCCCAGCCCCAGCGCCGCTCCCCAGGCGACGGCCAGCGGATCCCAGCAAAAGGGCACGCGGAGGGATCCCAGCCAGATCCAGAGGCCGGCGATGAGGGCCAGGATCAGGCTGGTCAGGCCCATCCCGATCAAGATCTGTTGGCGGGTACAGGGTTGCATCTTGGCACTCATGGGAGGAGCCTATTCCCAGCGTAGGGCGAATTCCGATAAGAACGGCTGCCCGAATCTACACTGGCAGCGGGGAAGACTCTCAGTTGATGCTCTCCCCAGCTCTAGAGAGCGTGGTTTGCGCCGCCATTGCCTCGGTCAAGGGGGTAGGAGCTTGGGATCCCCCCTCTCCTTTAAGGCAAGTGCTGCCTCAGCAACTGGGCGTGCTGGGCCGATCGCTCCACCCAAACGGCCACTTGGTCAGGGCTGAGGGCTGGCCCGTCGGCATAGCAGGCCAGCCAAGCCCGGTGCAAAGCTTCAGGATCCTCTGGGATCGCCTCGAGATCCCAGCCGGGCATGCCCAATTCCCCGAGTAGCGTTTTTACCTTGGGATCGTAGCTGAGGCCAAAGCAGGCGCAACCCTCAGCCGCCGCCATCACCAAGCCGTGGTAGCGCATAACGATTGCCAATTTCACCCCCCGAAAGACCCCCTTTAAAAGACAGGGATCCCGAATCTCCAAAACCCGGCTGTGGCCGGGCAGGCGCTGTTGCAGCTGTTGCGCTAGGCAGTAGTCTGGCCCCAGGTCGGGGGATCTGGGAGGAGCCAGTTGGAAGGGCAGCAAAAGGAGATAGGCCCCTGTGGCAGCCTGGAGGCGCCTCAAGCCTTCCGCCAAAGTCTCAAGTCGCGCTGGAGTGAGCTGGGGATGCTGCCGCAAGACCACGGCAATGCGGGGCTGAGGCCATCTTTCCCACTCCGGCAGGGTTTCGGCGGGCAGGCCCCAAACCGGATCCGGGGCCACCTGGTGGGGGATCCCCCAGTCTCGCAGCCATTGGGAGGCAACGGCGTCGCGCACACTGATGGCCGTACAACCTGCTAGAGACCGGCGGGCCAGCTCGCGGATCCAGCCCCGCTGCAAGGGGCCGATCCCCTGGGCCCAAGCCAAGGTTTTCAGCCCCCGCCGCTGGGCCCAGAGCATCAACCCCAGATAGTAGAGCGGGCTGCGCCAACTGGTGCGATCCTGCAGCAGGCTGCCCCCACCCCAGATAAAAGCTTGAGACTGCCTCAGATAGCGCCGCAAAGCCCATCCATCGAAGCGCGGGCAGGCCATCACCCCATAGGTGGCAGCCGTTTCCGCAGGGCGGGGAGAAAGCACCACCGGCTGTACGGGGTTGGGCAACTGCCGGAGCTGCTGCAGCAAAGCCAGCAACAGGGCCTCGTCGCCGGCATTGCCGTAGCCGTGGTAGCCACATATCAAAACCTGGGGCTGCTTCATCGAGCCCACTTGGCTGAAAGAAGCTGGCCTGGGATCGCTAGATGGCAAGTTTAACAAGACTAGTTTGATAAGGTTCTCCTGAGCCATTGGGTTAAATCGGCCAGGGTTTGAAAGTCGAGCAATGCCTCCGCCAGCGCTTCCAGTTGCTCAGTGGGCAGGTGACAAAGGGTCTCAGATAGGTGTTCGGGCAAGGGCCCCAGTTTGCGCCGCAGTTGATTTAAAGTCAGCCGAGCTGCCTCCTGCTGCAGACCCTGTTGCAGACCCTGTTGCAGACCCTGCTGTAGGCCTTGTTTCAGGCCTTCCTCTCGCCCTTCCTGGAGGGCTTCTGCCCGCCACATCTGGTAGATCACCGATTCCCGCACAGACAAACCTCCCAGCACCCTGCTAATTTCCTCTGGTGTCCATG
>NZ_JANSJI010000231.1:0-986 GCF_047462475.1 Synechococcus sp. H55.11 | reverse complement strand
AGAGGGGCTGAGGGGATGGAGGATGGTGGAGTCGGACATGGGGCAAAACAAAAGCGATGAGCAGTTGGTCAGCCGCCAAAAGGCTATTCCCCAATCATAGTTGTTAAAAATTATTTCTGACGGGATCCAAATCTGAATCTGGGTCTCGATTCGGGGTAGCGGGGATGAGACACTAAATGGTCGGAGAATGTTAGCGACCTATCCCCTGAGCGTTGTCATGACTGCTTTCAACCTTGTCTGCAAAGGTGGTGCTATGCGTCGGCTGTTGTCTGCTTTGGTGTCTATCCTGTTGATGCTCTGTCTGTGCTTGGCCCCCTTGGGGATCCCGGCCGTGGCGGCAGAGCTTCCGCCGGTGAAACACCTCGACACTCCCATCGACGTGAACAACACCATCCTGCGCAACTACCGCCAGTTGCCTGGCTTCTATCCCACCCTGGCCCGTATTCTGGTGAAAAATGCTCCCTACAACAGCCTGGAGGACATGTTGCAGATCCCAGAATTGACGGAGCAGCAGAAGGCCCTGATCAAGGCGAACGCGGAGAACTTCGTGTTTGGGGAGTACCAAGAGGGGGCCAACCAACTGGAAAACCGCATCAACCAAGGCTACTACGGCTGATCCCGGCCAGCCAAGGGATCCCATGGCCTACGACAACGTCTGCAAGTACCTGGTAGAGTGGTTTCCCGACTCCTTTGCCCGCTGGCTACTGGGATCCCCGGTTCCCTTGGCCCAAATCCAGCCAACAGAGCTCTCCAGCGAGCCCATCAGAGCCGATTCCCTCATCCTCTTGAGGGCCCAAAACTTGATCCTGCACCTCGAATTCCAGACCGATCCGGATCCCGAGATCCCCTTTCGCATGGCAGACTACTGCCTGCGCCTGTATCGCCGCTATCCTGCCCAGGAGGTGCGGCAGGTTGTCGTCTACCTGAGAAAAACCCAGTCGGAACGGGTGTACCAAACTTCTTTCCAACGGGGATCCCTATCCCAT
>NZ_JANSJI010000230.1:14756-18265 GCF_047462475.1 Synechococcus sp. H55.11 | reverse complement strand
TTAAACAAAGTTTGAGATATTCCCTTGCTGCTGCGCCTCGCTTGCCATCTCTAACCCAGCAATGCAAACGCGATTAAAACCTACCTCTCTCCCAAGAGAAGTCTGGGATCCCTGCTGCGAAAAGCTTGGAGAATATCTTGCTGAAATGACTGAGCCAATGAGCTGGGCTCCTCACCTGCCATCGGGAAAAGCCGTCTGGCCGGCAAGAAGCGTTCACTGTCTCTGCAAGTCAACAGACAGCGCTTCAAAGTTGTTGTGTGATTCTCCAGATCAGGCGATCATTCGCTCAGATTTGGGGGGAAGCAAGCTGTTGTCAAATACTTTCTCCAGAGGCGGTTTGGCAGAGAGGCCAAAGCCATCCACCACCTGAGCAATCGCGGTTTCCATCCGGGCAGGCACCACGTCCCCCAAGCCAATTTCCCGCACCTCCTCGGTAACAAACAGACGCGGCATAGCTAGGGTGAGACGCAGTTTCTCAATGGCAGTGTCCAGCACCTGCCCTTCGGCTTTGGCTTTGTCCAAAAACGCCAACATATTGCCGTCGGGGTCGCGGATGGTGTCTTGCCAGCCCTTGACGTAGGCCCTCAAGAAAGCTTTGAGTTGCTCCGGCTTCTCGCGCAGCAGTTGCACACGGGTGATGACGGCATTACCGTACAGCTCAAGGCCATAGTCGTTGTAGAGAAAAGGCGTGATGTCGTTCAAGCTAACGCCACCCCGCACCAAATTGGGCATGGCCGAGGTCATAAAGCCGCTAATTGCGTCCACCCGGCCTTGGATCAGGAAGGGCTCGCGTAACTGTGGCTCCATGGTTAGCCACTCTACTGAAGCCGGATCGATGCCGACTTGCTTGGCAAACACCGGCCAGAGCCGACGCGGCGCATCTCCTGCGGGCGCCCCCAGCTTCTTGCCCGCCAGTTGGGCCGGCTCTGTAATGCCTCTGCCTTTCAGGGTATAGATGCCGAAGGGAGAGCGGTTGAAGTGAACAAAGATCGCCACCAAGGGCACATCCGGGTTTTTGGCGTTGAACTCGATCATGGAGTAGGGATCCCCTTCCCCCAGGTCGTACTGGCCAGCAGCAATCTTAGTGATGGAGTCGGCAGAGCCAAAGCCGCGCTCGTAGGTTACTTCTAGCCCCTCTTCAGCAAAGTAGCCCTTCAAGATCGCAGTTCCAAGGGGGGTATCCATCGAGGAAGGCAACCAAGAAAGGGTGAACTTCAGGGGTGTCAGGCCCTGGGAAACCAGAAGCGGCCCGCGGCTCTGAGCCTTGGCCTTTAGCCCGCCAACGGCCACCAGAGAGGCAGCCGCAGCAGCAGATCGCAGGAATTGGCGACGCGACGATTTCGAGATGGACATATTCCGTATGCTCCGCAGCACCTGGCTCAGTAGGGATCCGCAAGGGGAAAGGTGGCCAAGAATGAGGCGACGACCCCAGAAGGTCAGCTTAGCAAGACAGAGTCAAACTTCTGTATTCGAGAATACCTTTACTGCTGAGGAAAGCCCCTTTCCGCAAAAGTGGGAACTTGGTCTATCCTTTTCCGGTTCAGGCCGAGAGAAAGGAAAAGCAGGCACAAAAAAGGCAGGGTTGACTTGTCCCTGCCGAGAAGTTCGAGAGCTGAGAGCACGCTCTCCTTGTCGCAATCGCTGCATCAAGGCGCGGTTCCGTTTGTCCAGTTGGCGCTTACGTGCCGATCCCCCGCGACCGCGACGGTTTCTGCCCTGATGGCGGGGAGATTCATGAGATTTCAACAGCATGGGATCCCCTTGCTCAATTAAACAGACCTGGCCGATTTTAGACGAAACCTCAGACGTTGACAGTAGGGAAAACCGCCTGCTGGAGAACTTCGCCCTGGGACAGCCAGTCTTTGAGGCGATGGGTGGCTCGGCAGTCATCCTCGTTGTAGATAAGCGAGTGCTCCAAATAGCGGCGCTCCCGCGTTTCCAGCCATTGGCTATACCAATAAATAGACTGGGCGCCATTGGCATCGGGCAGCCGCCACTCGAAACCCAACCAGCGGGCGATGTTCTTTAGGGAATAGCTCTCAATCGGCAGCACCACCGAGCGCTGTACCCAGGCGTGCAAATCCACAAAGCGCTGCAACAATTGCCTCACCTGACGGGGATCCGTGCGGTATTGCTCCCCCAGTCGTCGGCAGGTCTGCACCTCAAAGCCGTGAAAATGGTAGATAGGGGCGTCGGGATAGCGTTGTGCCAGTTGCAGAAACTGCTCCCAAGCTTGCCCTTCTTCCCGCGGGTCGGCAGCCAGGCAACCGTGGTAGTTCGCAACCTTTGTCCCCTCGGCTTGCTCTACCACCAGCAAGCCCAGCAGGTAGGCGACGTTGTGGCGGGGATCCGCCTCGATATCGAAGTACAGCTCTACGGGTGTTGTGGGCAACGGGGGAGACTGAATCCAGAGGGGCCGGCGGCTGAGGGTGGCACGGGCTTGTAGCTGCAGTTGTAGGGCCACGCCGGCTCCCAGCTTGGGGATGGCTTGCAGCATTTCTAACTGGGCGTTGGCCAAAGCCTCAATCGAATCGATCCCTGCCTCTTGCAAAAGGGGATAGCGGGATCCGGTTACGCCCGGCAGCAAAGTGAGGGGCTGGGCAACGGCGTTCAATTGCCGACAGTGCTCCCGCCAGTGGCAAAGATGACAGCGGCTGCGGGCCATAAACACCTGCGGCGGCTCTGGTTGGTTGAGAGTGCCCAGATACTCTTGCAGCAGGCGGCGCACCTGGACGCGGCGGCGGCTTAGGTGGACAGGGTGCCACTTTCCATCTTTTAAAATCAAAAAGCCACGCTTGGGCACCTGCCCCTGCAGGGATCCCAGCAATTCTGCCTGCAGCGCCAGCAACAATTCGTACTCCGGTTTGGGGCGCTTGCCAATGCGAATGTGTACCGGCCAATAGGAAGGTTGGACGGCGTGCCGCCTCCTGCCAACGAAAGCGGGATCCCGAATGAGAAGATCCAGTGAGCTGCTCACCCAGACGGAGCGGAACTCTGGCCCAAACTCCCATGGTGTCTTGCCGACGCCGCCCCAGTCCTCTGCAGCCTGGTCAGGATCTGGCTCAAGTGAGGCGCCAACATTAGGCTCCAAACCTGCCAGCTCCTCAGTGCTGCTCGAATCCAGTTGCCAGAACAGCTCTGCCAGGATCTGGCCGCCGTAGATCCGCTCCGCTCCTGCCGCCATAGCCGCCAAGAGGGCCCCGTTGCCCGGCGTCACCTGTTCGCCGGGAAATCGTTCCAGCACGGCAGCTTGCAAAGCTTGGCGATCCCGACGCCATTGCTCCAGCAGGTTTTCCGGCGGCAGCTTGGCTTCTTGAGGCCCAAACCGATCTAAGTAGGGCAGGCGCCGGCAGCGAAAAAAAGCCAGCAACTCCTCTGCGTCAACAGAACCCTGCTGTGCTGCTGCAACGCGGAACTCCAAGGGCGGACGACCTCAAGCTCTGCTGCCATTGTGGCACGCCTTTTGGGGATCCCTTAGGACTTGCGATCCTGGGCCGGCAAAAGGTGAG
>NZ_JANSJI010000230.1:3603-14656 GCF_047462475.1 Synechococcus sp. H55.11 | reverse complement strand
GCACGCCTTTTGGGGATCCCTTAGGACTTGCGATCCTGGGCCGGCAAAAGGTGAGCGATGAGGCGCTCCACCGTTTCCGCTTGGCAGCGAGCCGTCTCCGCCTGCTGCTGGCAAACGGCCTTCAACTCCCCCAGCCAGGCAGTTTGCTCTTGGGTCACCTGCACCTGTCGCTGGACAATATCCTTCAAATGAGACAGGTCGTCTTTGATGAGATTGACGGCTTCAGCCAAAGTCAGCACCGCACCCACCAGGCGATCGAGGCGGAAGTCAATTTGGTCAAGTCGGTCTTTGTTTTGCATCTGGATATCCGTGGGTGAACGCTATCGGTGTGTTTTGAATCGAGAGAGAGGAACTTTGCTGAAGAGGAGTTGGGGTTCGACAGCCGCGCCTGCCCACCTTGCGTTTTTATTGTTACCCATCAGCTGTGCCGATACCTGAGCTATTCAGCGCAATTTACTGTGCTAAGTATGGTTTTTTTCATAGCTTGGTCTCATAAGTTTACTTCTGTAAAAAACTTGTCATTCTACAATACTGACGGGAAAGCGATGGTGAGCGAGATCATAGCCACAGAGAAGTTGAAAAAGCGAAAAGGGATAGCCGCCAAGGCCAGGGATCCCGCCCAGAAACCTGTTTTGGCGTATGCTAAAGGAGAAAGATTTCTTTACACCCGCAGATGGAGCCGACCATAACCGCTCTTTCGATGGGCCCGGCCCTGCCCCAGACCCAGCCGGCAGCAGTGGAAATGCAGGGGGTGTGGAAGCGCTTTGGGCAGCAGGTGGCCGTGCAGGACCTGAGCCTGCGGATCCCGCAGGGGGAGGTGTTTGCCCTGCTGGGGCCCAACGGCGCCGGCAAATCCACCACCATCCGCATGCTCACCAGCCTCACCCGCCCCAGCCAGGGATCCATCCGGGTGGGAGGGTATGACGTGGTGCGGGATCCCTTGGCGGTGCGGCGGCAGATTGGGGTGGTGTTGCAGCCCATCACCCTGGAGGCAGAGCTGACGGTTTGGGAAAATCTGGAGTTCCATGGGCGCATGCACCACATCCCCAACCCGGAGCGGCAGCGGCGCATCGACGAGTGGCTGGAGTACGTGAAGCTGGCCGACCGCCGGCAGGACAAGGTGAAGACCCTCTCCGGCGGCATGAAGCGGCGCTTGCAAGTGGCCAGGGCGCTGTTGCACCGGCCGCAAATTTTGTTTTTGGACGAGCCGACCGTTGGGTTGGATCCCCAGGCGCGGCGGCTGTTGTGGGAGATCCTGCGGGATCTGAATCGGCAGGGGATGACCTTGCTGATTACTACCCACTACATGGAAGAGGCCGAGGAGCTGTGCGACCGCATCGGCATCATGGACGGTGGGAAGTTGATCGAGTTGGGCAGCACCGACCAGTTGCGGGCCAAGTACGGGGAAGCTCTGCTGGTGCGCTCCCGCCCTGGCCAGGAGGTGAGCTACACCTTTTTCCCCAGCCTGGCGGAAGCCCAGCGGCAGTTGGAAGCCGAACCCGACAAGACCGGCCTGATGGTGCGCCCTGCCAACTTAGAAGACATTTTTGTGCGTCTGACAGGCCGTCGCCTCGATTAGCGCGCTCTCTCCCTTTGAAAGAGGGAGGTTACGGTTTTTCCTCTCCCCATCCCTCTTTGGGAGTGGGAGGCTCGAACTTGTAGCCAACGCCGCGCA
The DNA here is from genome assembly GCF_047462475.1 of Synechococcus sp. H55.11. Taxonomy (NCBI): domain Bacteria; kingdom Bacillati; phylum Cyanobacteriota; class Cyanophyceae; order Synechococcales; family Synechococcaceae; genus Synechococcus; species Synechococcus sp. H55.11. Next base: position 12,981 of record NZ_JANSJI010000230.1, on the reverse strand, counting down.
CGGTGCGGATCAGCTCCGGTTGGCTGGTATCGGTTTCCAGCTTCTTGCGAATTTGGCCGATGTGGACATCGACCACCCGTTCATCTCCCTCGTGGTTAAAATCCCACACCTCTTGAATCAGCTCAGACCGTCGCCAGACCCGCCCTGGGTGTCGGGCCATGGTGTAGAGCAAGTCAAACTCCAAAGCTGTTAGGTTAATTGGGCGCCGGTCGCGGGTGACTTCTCGGGTTTCCGGGTCGATTACCAAAGAGGCAAAGGTCAAGACCGGTGCGCCGGCCATTCCGGTCTTCGTTCGTTGTCGCCGTAGGATGGCCTGCACCCGTGCCAGGAGCTCCGGCAGGCTGAAGGGCTTGGTCAGGTAGTCATCTGCCCCCAACTGAAATCCTTGCAGCTTGTCGGCAGGATTCACTCGGCTGGTTAACATCAACACATACACGCCGGTCTCTTCTTGCATCTGCTGGCAAAGGTCGTAGCCGCTCACATCCGGCAAGTTCAGATCCAAAATCACCAAGCTCGGCTGAAAAGCGCGCAACTGCTGTAGGCCCTCGGCCCCCGTCATCGCCACCTCCACTGAGTAACCCTGCCGCTGCAAGTACCGCTGCAGCAGAGTGCAAATGCTGGGATCATCATCGATGATGAGGATGCGGGGCATGGCGGCTCGACACTCTCGAAGACAGCAAGAGTCAAGGGTACAGAGTGTTGGTATATCGGGATCCCTTCGGCAGCTCATGGGCGGCGATTGCGCAGATACACCATGCTCCCAGCTTGCCAGCCAAAAAGGGAAAAGAGACGCCCTAACTCGGCAGGAAAGGGCAGCAAACACAAACGACTCACTAACTACTTAAGATTATTTCAGGTCTTTGTGAATAGGGTCACATGGGGGAGTTTATCCTTGCTGAGGCCGTCTTTCTCTCCTTAACGGGGGTTTATTCAAGGATCTTGGGCATTAGGGTTGCCTAGATGGAAGGGGAAGAGGATCCGCCAGGCAGATCCTTACACCTGGAGTTAACCTAGAAGCCTTAGCACTTTGTTTTCCCATCTCGAAGGTTATGCCTTAGCGTGATATCGTAGCAGTTCATCCTGGAGACCTATGTACAATCCCGATGAAGTTTTCCGCAAAGATGTCCAGTTGGCCCTCTTCACCTGGGGGATCCTGGAGCTGGCTTGTTTTGTCATCATCCCCTTCACCGGAGCCTATGCGTTCTCGCAAGTGGCAGATTGGCTGTGGCCCTCTTTGGTTCTGGGGCCGGTAGGTGCAGTGGTGGTGGCCTTTTGCTCGAAGCTAACGGTAGCTGCCAACAACCTCCGAGATCCGAAACAGAAAAAAGCGCAGCGGCAAATTGCCCAGGTGATTAGTTTTTTCGGCTTCCTGGGCTTGGCCCTGCCTCTAATCTTGGCCGGATGGGTGTTTGGTCGAGAGATTTTGACAACTGACTGGCAAAACAAGTTTACCAATTGAGTGGGGGTAATGAGTAGGGGTTGACATGCTCCCGTCACCGATCCCAAGCGGTACAGTGCCGGCTTCCCAACATCTCTGTTGAGCTTTTCCGGTCATTCCCAAAGATAGATTTCGCTACCGGTCTGGAGTTTCCCCCCGACAGACCGACTGCGCAGAGTGTTTCTCTTTCCCAGTTGTCCTGCAGTACTTCCCAACTCTCCCAATAACACCACATCCGAATAGCAGTGCAGTAAAGCCTTGCAAGACAAGGTTTATTTGTCTAGCTCATCCATCGCTGGCAGCATAGGGAATCGCCAGACGAGGGGAGCCCCTGTATCCCGATGCTCACCTTTCAGCTAGGGCGCGGGACTTAGAGCTCCCCGAGCCCCTCAAAAGTTAAATTGCTCTAGCGCTTAGCATTGTCCATACTGTTGGGGGTGAGGGCCGGTGCGGAGCGCTTGGGTCAGCGGGCGTTGTCCCGCCGGCCCAGCTCGTAGAGGCCACCGCCAACACAGGCAATAAGGCCCCAGGAGACGGCCCAGCTTTTGCCCAACGAGATCTCGGTGAAAGCCACCACCACCGCTGCTGCCAACAGGAAAGGGATGACGCTGAGCAGAGAGGCCAGAGCCCCACTGGGATCCCAGGACAACTGCTTTTCCCAACCCTCCTGCAGGCGGCGGTGCAGTGGCGACAACCCCCACATCAACCCCAGGCTCCAGAGGGCTGTGGCCGCCCACAACGAAGGGCGGATCGCCTCCAGTCCCCCAAATTCAACCCCCATAGCCTCCATGGCCAGCTCCCAACCCTGCCTTTCTAGGCTAGCGGGATTGGGCCCAGTCGGTGGCAGTAATGGTGGTGCCGGGAAATTGAATGGGATTGCCCAAGCTCTGGATCTGGGCTTGGAGAGCGGGCAATAGCTGCAAGTCCAGCAGCGGCTCCCGCAGGATCTCCGCCGGGATCAGATCCCGCTCCAGGGCAAAGTGGGCCGTATGACCCGCTGCCGTGCCAATGGCCCATTCCACAGGATGCACCCGGTAAGAGGCGCTGGCAATGCGGCTGGTGGCGATGTTCTTGCTGCCAGCTAGAAGATTGTCAATGCGCTGGGGGATCAGGGCCCGCAGCGGGATCTGGTAGGGGTAGGTAGGGGCTTGGGCATCTTGGTTGTGGCTGGGGGGCAGCGAAAAATCCGGCAGCAGGCACTCGTGAAAATCAATAGGGTACTGGCCCACCCCCACCGAATCGTAGAAGATGAAGGGGCGCCCGCGGTTTAGCTCCGATTCCCGCGTGGTGATATCCGACTCGTAGATGGTGAACCCCTCCGGGTAGGCAAGGCTGGGCCGACCGAGGATGCGCCGCGACTCGCGGATGTAGGGGTACTTGGAGAGGCCGCTGGCAGTTCCCATCGGGCTATTGGGCCCTTTGAGGTAGCGATAGCGCAGGTAAAAGTCCTTTTGAAAGTCAGGATCCGCCTGCTGCAGGAGAAAATCCGTCCGCCCTGCCACCAGCCAGTAGAAGAAGCCTTTAGCATGTTGCTCGGCCCGCTGCAGCGCCTCTACCCGCAAGCCCCCCATCCAGCCGCCGGGATCCAGATGGGCTTGCAGTTGCTCGTGGGTGAGGATGAGGTTCTTGTCTGGCCCGGTGATGCGCCAGTCGTTGCCCCAGGTCCAGTTCTGCAGGGATTGATCCCCCACCCGGATGGCCTCTTCCCCAAAGCCAAATACCTGTCCCCGGATGCGGCGGTAGGTGAAGACCAGAGCAAAGTTAAAGCGCGGCTGTTCAAAGCTGTAGTAGGGGCCGTGCAGCGGGTCGTCGTAGAACTCGGGCTTAATGGGCACCTGGGGCACAGCGGAGCGCTCGACAACAAAGGTGTAGGTAAACCCCTGGGTGCAGTAGGGATCCCTGTAGGGCTTGGAGCTGGGCTCCCAGCGGCTTTCCCCATCCGTGCCAAGGCGGTAGGGCACTCGCGCCAGGGGCAACAGCTCGCCGGTTTCGGTAGCATCGATTACTACCCAAGGTAGGGTTTTGCCCTGCCGCTGCGGCGGCGGCTCAAAGCGCAGGATCTCTTTGTCCCAGTCTGCGGTGGGCTCTAGGCGGTAAAAATCCAGCAAGTAGGTGGAGAGATCCCCCCGATTCTCCGGCTGGACGCCGGCGTGTTTGGGAATATTGCGGATGGCCTGCACACTGCGGACTTGGTAATTCTCAATCTCCACGTCCTTGACCACCGTCTCGGTAAACAGCCGCAACTGCCCCGACTGCAGGTAGGGATCCAACATCTCTCGGATGACCTGGTGGCCCACCTGGGGCGAGAAGCAGAGCACACTCACCCAGCACTTGCCGGGATTGGGATCACCGCCGTACTTTTCCCGCACCCGGCGGCGAAACTCTCTATAGCCCTGGGGAAAGATCTCGTTTTCCCGCTGCAAGGGCCGCTCATCCAAAGCCGAGACCCCCTGGGCGCTCACCTGGCCGCCAATCCAGTCGGTCATTTCGGTCATGCACACCTGTCGCCCCAAGCGCAGGGCATCGTAGGCCGCCGCCACCCCCCCCAGCCCGCCCCCAGCGATGAGGATCTCGCAAGGGATGCGGGTTTCCGGCAGAGGCTGGGCCAGAGCCGCCCCGGCGCCCAAGATCCCAGCCCCCAGGGCACCGCAGCCCCATCCCTTTAGGTTGAATGCCAGCTTCATCCCTGCCCCGTAACTCGGCCTGCCGGACTTTCCGGCAACTTTTATCATGGGGGAAAGCGCTGCAACTGCTCATGCCGGATTCCACCTTCGTCATCACCACACCCATCTACTACGTCAACGCTGCCCCCCACATCGGCAGCGCCTACACCACCATGGCGGCGGATGCCATCGCCCGTTACCACCGCCTGCGGGGCAAGGATGTGCTGATGGTAACGGGAACTGACGAGCACGGCCAGAAGATCCAGCGCACCGCTGAAGAGCGCGGCCTTCCGCCGCAGCAGCACTGTGACGAGATTGCCGCCCAGTTTGTAGAGCTTTGGCGGTTGCTGGATATCCGCTACGACCGCTTTATCCGCACCACTGACCCTCGCCACAAGGCCATTGTGCGGGAGTTTTTTCAGCGGGTTTGGGATCGGGGAGATATTTTCGTTGGCCGGCAGCAGGGCTGGTACTGCGTTGCCTGCGAGGAGTTCAAGGACGAGTCAGAGCTCCTAGAAGGTGGGTTTTGCCCCCTTCACCCCAACAAGAAAGTGGAGTGGAAAGACGAAGAAAACTACTTTTTTCGCCTCTCTCGCTACCAGGAAAAACTGGAAGCCCTCTATGCGGAGCACCCGGAGTTCATTCAACCGGAAAGCCGCCGCAATGAGGTCATGAACTTTGTCAAGCAGGGCCTGCGGGACTTTTCCATCTCTCGCCCCAGCGTCTCCTGGGGGATCCCCTTCCCGGCGGATCCCAGCCAAACCCTTTACGTTTGGTTTGATGCCCTCATTAACTACCTCAGCGCCGCCTTGGATCCTCACGACGAGCCCACCCTGGAAAACGCCCTGCGCCGCTACTGGCCTGCCGACGTGCATCTAGTGGGTAAGGACATCGTCCGTTTTCATGCCATCTACTGGCCGGCCATGCTCATGTCGGCAGGGCTGCCGCTGCCTAAACAAATCTTTGGCCACGGCTTTCTCACCAAAGATGGCCTCAAGATGGGCAAAAGCCTGGGGAACACGCTGGATCCCTTTGAGCTGGTGCAACGCTACGGCGCCGATGCCGTGCGCTACTATTTCTTGACCGAAATTGAGCTGGGCAAGGATGGCGACTTTAGCGAGGGCCGCTTCATCGAGGTTCTCAATGCTGACCTCGCCAACGACCTGGGGAATCTGCTCAACCGCACCCTCAATATGCTCAAAAAATACCAGCCCGACTACCGCATTCCCCCGGTGCAGATCGCAGCGGATCACCCCCTCAAAACCCTGGTCGAGCGCCTAGCCCCGGCGGTGGCCGATGCCTACGAGCGGCTGGATCCCAGCTCCGCTGCCCGCAAAGCCCTTAGCTTGGCCCAAGCCAGCAACAAATACCTTGACGAGCAGGCTCCCTGGACGCTGCACAAGCAGGGGCAAAGCGAACAGGTGGCCCAGATCCTCTACGCCGTTTTGGAAAGCGTGCGCTGGGTGGCGGTAGCCCTTTCGCCCATCATTCCCAACCTCAGCCTCAAGATCCTGCAGCAGATGGGGTTTCCTTTGCAGGATGTCACCCAATTGCGCTGGGATCCAGACGCCAGTTGGGGCCGGCTTCCCGCCGAGCAAGAGCCCCAACCTCCTGTGCCCGTCTTCCAGAGGATTCTCAGATAGCTCTCACGGGTTGGTGGCATCGGGTCGGGAAGGCTGCGCATTGGGGGGGGATCCCTCTGGCGTTGCCTTGCTGGCAAAAGAGCGCATATCTCCCAAGGAAATGCTTGGCGCAGCAGCAGAAAAAGGCCGACCAGCTTGGCCTGAGCGCAACTGAGGGTTACGCATGGCGGTGGGGGGAGTCTCGCTGGACAGCGCCTGCCAGGCCGCCCGTACCCCTGCCCAAAGGCTGCGGACATTGACCTGAGCGCCGCGGGCTTGGTTGCGGGCCCCTTCCAGGGAGCGGTTCACCTGCTTCACCACCTGTCCGGCCCCCTTGACCCCTTCGTCGAGGCTGTCGGCGATCTCGCTCACTTCCAAGCTGGTCAGACGCAAAGCCTCCAGCGTAGGGGGCAATTCCCGCAGCAGCGTGTCGAAAAAGCGTTCCACGCTCTGGGCGGCTCGACCCAATTGAATGACGGCAGGCAGCAGGGTCAGGATCACCGCCAAAATGCCCACTGCCACCAGACCTACCGAGAGGCCCAACCAAAATACCGGCTCGGTCATCGCGCTTCTTCCTGTCGATCTTGGGCTTCTAAGTTTGCTTCTTCCCTGGCCCAGGCGCTGCGGTTTTGGGCTTGGCTCAGTTCTTGTCGTTTTTGCAGCATGGCCTCTTTGCCCACCGCCACCGCCTGCTGCAGTCGTAGCAGTGCTTCGTCCAGACTTTTTTGAGCAGAGTCAAGCAGCTTTTCCGATTGGTATTGCAGGCTGCTGGTCACGTCTTCTGCCACCTCCGGCAGCGCCTCTGCCGATTTTTTCAAGAGTCGCCGCGTCTCCCGTCCGCTGCGGGGAGCTAAGAGCAGGCCAATAGCCGTGCCCACTGCCGTTCCCAGCAACAGCCCACCAATAAACGCGCCGGTTCGGTTCTCCGCCATGCTTTGCCAGAGTTGAGTTGGATACGGGTGGCCCCGAAACCAGACTACCTCAAGATCTCTGCGGATCGACGGGCTTTCTGCTTCTGCTGGCCGCCCCTAGAGAATCCGCAGGGGATCCACATCCAAGCTGACGCGGATCCCTTGGGGGGGATGGCCAATCGCGGTGTGAATCTGTGCAGCGAGCTGGGAGCGATCCCAAGCTTGATTGGGAAGCTGCTTTAACAGGATCTGCCAGCGGTAGCGTCCGGCAACCCGCTCCACCTGGGCCGGCCCCGGCCCCAGCACCTCTGCCGGGATCCCCTGCAGACGTTCGGCCACCTGATGGCAGTAGCGCTCCAGAGCCTCCAGGCGAGTGCTGCTCAAGCGGATCAAGATCAAGGCTCGATAGGGAGGATAGCCCCCCTCTTGCCGTTGCTGTAGCTCGGCCCGCAAAAACCCCTCGTAGTCGTGGGCCAGCACGGCCCGCAAAATCGGGTGCTCCGGCAGATAGGTCTGGATGATCGCCTGCCCCGGCAGGGATCCCCGGCCTGAGCGGCCCGCCACTTGGGTGAGCAGTTGAAAGGTGCGCTCGCCGGCGCGGTAGTCGGGCTGGTGCAACAGGCCGTCGGCAGCCATCACCCCCACCAGCGTCACCTGGGGAATGTCCAGCCCTTTGGTGAGCATCTGGGTGCCCACCAGCACCTGGGCCTTGCCGCTGCGAAACTGCTCCAGCAGCTCCCGGTGGGATCCCTTGCGGCGGGTGGCGTCGCTGTCGTAGCGCAGAATCTCTAGCTGTGGCCAATGCTGGTGCAGCACTTCCACTACTTTTTGCGTGCCGGTGCCGAAGTGCTTCAGGTAGGCAGATCCACAGGCGGGGCAGCGCTGCGGATGGGGCTGGCGGGCGCCGCAGTAGTGGCAGCGCAGCTCTTGCCGGCCCTCCAGGTGAAAGGTGAGGGAGACGTCGCAATGGGCGCAGGTGAGGACAAAGCCGCAGCCGCGGCAGAGGACAAAGGTGCTGTAGCCGCGGCGGGGAACGAAGAGGATGGCCTGTTCCCCCCGCTCCAGCGTCTGCTGCAGGGCCTGGTGCAGACGGCGGCTGAGGATGCTGCGGTTGCCGGCCTGGAGCTCCTGGCGCATATCCACCAGCTCCAGTTGGGGCAGGGTGGTCGGGATCCCAGCTTGGGGAATGCGCTGCGGTAGGGTCAGCCGGATCCACCGCTGCGGATCCTGGAGATGGGCGGCGTAGGTTTCCACCGCCGGTGTGGCACTGCCCAAGACCAAGGGACAGTTGGCCAGCTCGGCCCGCCACTCGGCCACCTGACGGGCGTGGTAGCAGGGCTGGGGCTGATCCTGCTTGAAGCTGTCGTCGTGCTCCTCGTCCAAAACGATGAGGCCGAGGTTGGCTAAGGGGGCAAACACCGCCGAGCGGGTGCCAATCACCACTTGGGGAGTGGCGGTCAACATCTGTCGCCAGGTGTCGTAGCGCTCCCCCTCCGAGAGGCCGCTGTGGTAGGCCCACACCTGGGATCCCAGCCGCGCCCGCAAGCGATCCATCAGTTGTGGGGTAAGGCCGATCTCCGGCACCAGCACCAGCGCCGACCGCCCTTGTTGCAGCACCTGGGCGATCACCTGCAGGTACACTTCCGTCTTGCCAGAACCGGTGACCCCGTGCAGGAGAAACCGCCGGGGCCGACCCAAGGCTTGTCGGATCGCCTCCACCGCCTCGGCCTGGGCTGCCGTCAGGGGCTTGGGCAGATCCCGCCACCCCGGCAAGTGGGCATCTGCCAGCCGCAGCAGCGGTCGCTCGTAGAGGTGGACACGGCCTTTGCGGGCCAGCCCCTGCAACACCGCTCGGCTCACTCCTGCCAAGCGCTCCCACTCGGTGAGCAGCAGCTCCCCCCCTTTTTGCTTGAGGATCTGCAGCGCCTTCTGCTGGGGCAAGCTCAGCCCCTCCGAGGAGTCGTCGGCCAGACTGGCAGCCAGTTGGGTTTTCATCCTACCCCCCTGCTGCTCCTGCCAAAAGCTCTCCACCCAACCCCGTCGCTGCAGTTCCCGCAGGGCCAGCTCGGCGCCGGGCATCTGCTGTTGGATGTAGCGCCAAGACAGCTCTCCCCCTTTGGCCTGCAGCAGCTCCAGCAGGGTTTGGGCAGCCGGCGAACATCCCCCCACCGCTTCCGGGCATCGCACCAGGCGGATACGCCGCTGAGAACGGCTGAGCAAACCAGGGGGCAGAACCGTGCGCACCACCTGGGCCAGAGGGGTAAGGTAGTAGTCGGCCACCCGCTGCAGCAAGGGCCAGAATTCCTTGGGCAGGATCCCTTTGGCCACCACCGCCTCGATCTCCCGCACCGATTGCGGATCCACTCCTGCCGGCAGCTCCGAGCGCCAGCCCAAAGCCACCCCCCCTGCGATCTGTTGACCAAAGGGCACACTGAGCAGGTCGCCGGCCTCTGGGGTGGATCCCTCTGGCACGCGATAGGTAAAGCAACCGCCCAAATGGGGATGATCCACCCACACTTCCAGCCAGCGGGGGGGAAGAGGCTGCATCACGGACGGGGCAAGAACCTGGGCAGATCGACCGCCCGCTTGCTTGCCCGAGCCGGCAGGGGCTGAATTGGGGGCTTGGGAGACAGAGCTTGATCGCTCGCGCCAGCAGGTCTGGAGGTATCGGCACGAGGCGGGACATCCAGGCCCTTGCGCTCCAACGCCGCCTTCAAGCTCAGCACATGCATCTGCTGCTGCTC
>NZ_JANSJI010000230.1:0-3503 GCF_047462475.1 Synechococcus sp. H55.11 | reverse complement strand
AACTGCTGCTCCAGGGTGGAGAGATGCTGCTGGGCTTGGGCGTACCGTTCCTGGAGATGGCGGTGTTCTTGCTGCCAATGGGCAATTTCTGCCTGGGCTTGGGAGAGAGCCGCTTGCAGCGCCTCGGCCTGAGCTTGCCATTGCTGTTGCAGCCGTTGCTGCTCCTGGGATCCCTGATGCAGATGTTCCTGCTGAGCTTGCAAAGCGGCCAGCTGAGCCTGGGCTTCGGCCAGGGCTGCTTCCAGCTCCTGCCGTTGTTCCCGCCAGCGCTGCTCGGCTTCCGCTTCTGTCTCGGCATAGCCGGCCAAACGGGCCTCGAGATGCTCCCGTTGCTCTTGCCAGGCGGCCTGTTGGTCGCTGTACAGAGCCCGTAGGCTGCTCAGCTCCGCCTGAGCTTCGGCAATTTGGGTGCGGGCCAGACAAAGCTCCGCCTTAAAGCGTTGCAGCATTTCCACCCGCTTTTCTGCCACATCTTGGGCTTCCAGAAGAGAAGCTTGCAGCTCCTGCTGACGGTGTTCCCATTGACGGCGCTCCTGCGCGTGGGCCAGGCGGAGCTGCTCGATCTGCTCTTGTAAAGCCTCGATATCCTGCCGCTGCCGGTCATTTAAACGTTGTCGAGCGGCAAGCTGAGCTTCCTGCTCCGAGATCTGGACCTTCTGCTCCGCCAAAGTCTGCTGCAACTGTTGCAGGACGCGCTCCCGCTCCTGCAGCGCCTTCTCCTGTTCGGCCACCTTCTGGCGCAAAGCGCAACATTCTGCCTCCAGGCCAGCATCTGCAGAGGGTTGGGCTTTCAGTTGCAAAAGCTCTATCTGCTGTTGCTGCCGGCGGGACTGCAATTCCGCCTGAGCCAGTTGACTGCGCAGAGCCTGAACCTCGGCCTGCAGTTTCTCCTGAAGGATTCGCCGCTCTTGGAGCTCGGCTTCGGCTTTGAGCAGACGGTTCTCCAGTTGCTGTCGCTGGGCCAAATGGCGCTCTGGGTCGGGATCCGGTTCCGTTCGCGCTCCTCGGACGGAATCCTTGGCCGACCCGCCTGCTTGAGCTTTGGGATCCGAGTCACCTGAGGAGGGAGCACGCATAGGTTGAAGGGGAGATGAAGCAGTTGGGGTGAATGATAAAGTTCCCTGCAGTATAGAGAGATTTTTGGGCGGGTTCAAGCCAGAAGATTGAACTTGCGAGATCTCTTGCCGATCCCGCTCTGCGCCAGACGAAGTGCCATCAGACTGGCTTGGACGCATTCTTTCTTGTGCAGTTCCAGAATCCCGAAACTGGGACTGGGCAGAAGCGCTCGGCTGACTTTTTTTCGGTCGTGGGGCGCGAGCCCGACGGAATGGGGACTCTGACCCGCTGCTGCTCCGAGAACCGGCCACGATTGCCCCCTTGGATCACCCACAACACCCACCCTGCGGCTGCACCATTGTGCCACACTCCCATCGCGAAGTGCTACGCAGGACAGCTTGGGCTTCTTCTAAAACGTCAACCTAAGTAGAATGTGCCCAAGCTCCGCGCAGGGGTTTCCAGGAATGAAGCTGAAGGGGATAGGGGCGACAAACCGCTAAGCTAATCTAACAATGGACTTCCATCCTCATGCCCAATGCCGATTGTGCTCATCTGTGGCCCTGCCCGCTGCGGCAAAAGTCGGCTGGCGGAGAACCTGGCGGCTGCTTCCGGCCTGCCGGTCATCTATCTGGCCACCGGGCCCAAACCCGACCCTGAGGCCGACCCGGAGTGGGCCGAACGGGTTCAGCGGCATCGGCAACGGCGTCCCCCCACTTGGCAAACCTGGGAAACCGGGCCCGACCTGGGGGCCGACCTGCAAAAGCTGCCCCAGCCCTGTTGTGCTCTGGTGGATTCGCTGGGGGGGTGGGTGGCGCAGGGCCTAGACTGTCCCGCTGCAGAATGGGATCCCTTGGTGCAATCCTTCTTGGCAACCTTGCCAGTCCACAGGGGGGAGATCATCCTGGTGTCAGAAGAGGTGGGCTGGGGGGTGGTGCCCGCCTATCCGTTGGGACGCCGCTTTCGGGATCGGATGGGGGAGCTCACCCAAAAGCTGGCTCCTCTGGCCGACCAGGTGTTTTTGGTAACCGCAGGCTTTGCCCTCGATCTCACCCGCTGGGGGATCCCGGTGGCAGGCGAGGTGGGGCAGAGCTGAGATAAGCTGCATTTGCAAGTCAGATATCAGATAGCCGTGTCGTCGTGCCGATTACCTTCTACCTTCCTGCCAAGGCCATCCAATCTCTGGATCTCACCCCTGGCCACGAATTAATGAAAACCCTGATGGCAGATCCCGTCCGGGCTGCCCAACAGGTGCAATGCGCCATCGATTGGCCGCGCAGCCCCGACGATCCGCGCGAGCTGTCGGAGATCCCGGAGGTGCGCCTGTGGTTTATCCGTTGGGATACGGTCTGCCCCTGGATGCCCTACTTCCTCAACTGGCGCCAAGGAGAGCTGGCCCGCTACGCAGCCATGTTGGTGCCTCATCAATTCAACCCTCGCGAGGGCATTGTTTACAACCCAGAAGCACTGGAAATCTTTGTCTATCAGAAGATCTTTGTGTTGATGCGTTGGTTCAAGCAGCAGAAACTGGGATCCCTCTCGATGCTGCGGGATATGGCTTTGGTGTTTGGCTTCGAGGTTCAGCCGGAGTTTCTCACTCTCTGGGAGTCTGAGGCGGGGGATCCAGAATCATGAGGGTGATGGTGGCCGATACTTGGCCGGCGATCCCCGGAGCCGCAGCAGTGGCCGGCGCCTGGCAAGAGGTGACCCAAAACCCTTGGGGCCGGCTCAGGGTGGATTCCAACCCTTCGGAAGCTCAGCTCAAGGCCCTCTGGCAACAAATCTGCGAGTGGGCAGGAGAAAAAGATCCCCTACTGGTTCTGCCGGGCAGTGTCGCCGATCCCCTGGGGCCAGGCCAAACCTGGGCGGATCTGGCCCATGCGTGGGGGTTCAGCTTGCTCTTAACGCTGCAACGGAAGGCCGCCCTGAGCCAAGCAACCGTCTTTGCCGCCCTGATGCGCCAAGCCAAGGCCCGCAGCTTGGGGTGGGTGCTGGTCGGATCCCTGCCCGAAACCGAGGATCCCCAAGCTTTGGAAGAGCTGGATGCAACTTTGATCCCACACCTGGAGGCTCAAGTCGGAATACCGGTGCTGGGGAGAATGGCTCTGGATGGGCAGATCCTTTGGGACACCGATTTCCTGGAGCAACTGGGCTACGTTCGTTGATCTCCTTCCCATGACAGGAGCCTGAGGCTCGCCCGCCAAGCCCTTGTTGTGGAGCGCTATCCCTAACTCCCCTCTCCCTCAGGGAGAGGGGCTGGGGGTGAGGGATGGGAGAGGGGCTGGGGGTGAGGGTAGTGGCAGCGCGAAGCTTTGCAAAACTTTATGTAGAGAGCAAAAAACCCCCCAGCAGATGCCAGGGGGAGAAGAGAGAGTACTAGTCAGCTAGGCAAGCAGGATTAGCCACGGATGGCCGGCGCCACTTCCACCGCCGCCAAATCCAGCGGGAAG
>NZ_JANSJI010000229.1:0-4570 GCF_047462475.1 Synechococcus sp. H55.11 | reverse complement strand
GAAGAGTTTATCCAACGTGGGATCCAACTGGGCAACAATCCGGAGCAACTCAACCGAATTAAAAAGCAAATCAAAGATTCTCGCCGCTGGTCGATAATTTGGGATCCGCGCGAGCATGCCCGCAGCATGGAAGCTGCCTTCTTCCACATTCTGGAAGGCAAACCTCATGAAGCCTATGTCTTTCATCCTAACGACTTGTACTCCAGCCCAGACGAATGGAATCAAGCAGGGATCCAGCTCATCCGTTCCCTAGGCGCCGAGGCTTCCGTTTCAGCACGGCAATCTACTTGGGAAGAAGCGTTATCTTTGTGGCGAAGAGGTCTGGCAAGGGATCCCTATCATGTTCCCTGTTGGCTAAACCGAATCCATGCCCTATTGGTATTGGGAGATCGTTCTCGCGCTTTTGAGGATGCCTATGCTCTACTGGAGTTTTTGTGTACGGAAGCCCAGGATCTGCAACCTTCCCAGTTGACAGATGTTCCCATTTGGGTTCAAAGCGAAGGTTTTTCGGATCCCGCTGCTTCTACAAAACATACCTACCTATACTATTTAGCTAAGTGGATGGCCGCCCACATTGGGGTTGTATATAGCCCAGGAGCCATGAGGTTTTGGAACCTGACTTATTCTATAAACCCAGATGACACACAGGCAGCCTTGGCGGTGGGAGTTGAGCTCCTCTCGCAGAGAAAGATAGAAGGGCTAGTGCCAATCAACCGCGTGCTCAGTCTCGAGCCAAACCATCAATTAGCAGGTCTAGTCAAGCAAATTGCGATGTGGGAAGTTGTACACCAAGTGCGCACAGCTTCTTTGCCTGGCCAGCCGGATCTTTATCTCGACTACGAAAATTGTAGGCTTTCACTAGAACCTTCATTCTCAAGTATCGTGACCCGAGTCCTACTTACCCAAGGGGAGTGGTTTGAGGAAGAAGTGGATTTCTGCCGTCACTTCCTAAAAGCAGGCATGAATGTTATTGATGTGGGCGCTAATGTTGGGGTGTACACTTTTCTTGCTGCACGCCGAGTCGGCCCGGCAGGCAGTGTGATTGCAGTTGAGCCGACACCTTCCTGCATTCAACATCTGCAAAAGACAATCAGTGCTAACTCCCTAGACAATATTGTTTCCCTTGTTGAGTCTGCTGCTGGAGACCATGAGGGTACCGTCCAATTTCAGGAAGAAAGGGCTACCGTATTTAACTCCATCAGTGCTTCAGGGCCAGTGTCAGAACAAAGATCAAGAGATGAAAAAGTAGTAAGTCTTACTACTTTGGATTCTATCTGGCGCTCGCAGGGAAAGCCGCAAATCGATCTCATCAAGATCGATGCAGAAGGCGCCGAAGAGCAGGTCATATCCGGCGCGCTAGAGTTGGTTGCTGCCACCCAGCCTATTGTTATTTTTGAGAATATCAGCGGTTCTAAAGTTACGGGATCTGCTACCGCGAAGATCCTGGAGTCGCTGGGATATGGGTTTTATACCTACAACCGTTTCCTGAATAAACTCACCAAAGTTAAACCCCAGCAATATCCAGTTTCCGCCTTAAATATCATCGCAATCCACCCCTCAAGCTTGGAAAAAGTGGCAGATATGATACCAGCCTAGACTTACCAAATTCCTTGAAGAAGCAAGCCTTGAGCAAAATTAACTAACCCGAAGAACGCAGCGACTCCATCAACTGCTGGGGCGTCATCTGCTCGTAGGGCTCGAAGGGCTGGTGGATCCAGGGGTTATCGGGCAGGTAGTCCACGTAGTAGTCGGGCTGGTAGACAGAGGCCGCTTTGTACCAGAGTACGCCAGTGCGGATTTCCTCGATGTAAAAGCCGTAGTGGTGCTTAAGCCAGTGGACGGAGCGCTTCAGGGTCATGCCAGAATCGGCCAGGTCGTCCACCAACAACACATGGCTGCCCAGGTTGGCAGTGGTCATGGCCAGATCTCTTTGAGGAAAAACTTACGTTTCTGAGCGAGCAAGCTTGACCGCACAAGTCTAGTGGTTTACGCTGTAAGGAGAAACCATGAGAACTGTGTAGCCAAATGACAGAGAGCATTGCTAGGCATGACTACGTTAGTACCTCCTTTCAGAAAATCTATTTAGATCATTGCTTCCCTAATATGCGAGTTGGTAATGCGGATCAACGCTTCCCGTCTTACCTGCGCAGACATATTCCTCACCTTTGTTACGTGGATTGCCGCAATCCTTCAGTTAATTTTGTCAGTCGAGATGAAGCCCACATTCTCTACAACACTGCTCTCGAACTTAAAGGTAAATCTGCACTGGAAATCGGCTGCTGGCTAGGTTGGTCAACTGCTCACCTTGCAGCAGGTGGAGTTGTCCTTGACGTCGTGGATCCTGCCCTATTTGACCCAGTAGTCTATGAAAGTGTGGAGCAGTCCTTATGCCTAGCAGGAGTTCGCTCCAACGTTAACTTACATCCTGGCTATAGTCCAAAGAAAGTGGAAGAAATTGCCTTGCAAACTAACCGTCGCTGGTCTTTAATTTTTATTGATGGAAACTGTGAATCTCCTGCCCCCCTGCAGGATACTCGAGTAGTAGAAAGATATGCTGCTGAAGACTGCTTAGTTCTTTTTCACAATCTTGTTTTGCCAAGTGTAGCTGAAGGCTTAAACTACTTGAAGGATCGTGGTTGGAAAACAATGATCTATCAAACTATGCAGATTATGGGCGTAGCCTGGCGAGGTAATGTTCGACCAGTTGATCATATGCCAGATCCAAATGTGCACTGGACGTTACCTGAGCATCTCGGAGATTATTGCATTAGTGGGTTTGATCCTGTAATGCTCCAAGATTGGAAAACCGGTCTTCCAAAGGATGTCATGAACTCTATACAACGCGGGAGTTTAGCTTACTCATACAAAGGTATTCCTACAACTAAAAATCCTTTCGACATAGCTCTTTATCCTCTCTTGATTTGGCAAGTTAAGCCGAGAACGATCATTGAGATTGGCTCGTATTGTGGTGGAAGTGCTCTATGGTTGGGAGATATTTTGAGTAGTTTTGGCTTAGGTGCACACATCTACTCTATTGATGTAAATCGAGTCACGAGTTTATCTCATCCAAAAGTAACCTATCTTAGAGGAAATGGGCGTGAGCTTGAAGCAATACTGTCACCTTTTTTCCTCTCTAGACTACCGAGGCCATTACTTGTAATTGAAGATGCTGACCATCAGTACGAAACTACAATTAAGGTTCTTGAGTTTTTCCACCAACATCTCCTACCAGGAGAGTATATTATTATTGAGGATGCGATCGTCTCTGATATGGGAGAAGATATCCTTTATAATGGCGGACCGAAGCGTGCAGTCAGAGAGTTTTTGTCGAAATATCCTGATAGATACGAAATAGATAGAAGTTACTGTGATTTTTTTGGATCAAACTTCACTTGGTGCGTTAATAGCTATCTGAAGAAAAAAAATAAAGCTAACCAAGATTTAGATTTTCAAGTTGCTTGCGAAGCCCTACGTTTGCCTACTCTCTCAAAGTCGGAGTACTTCTTGGAGCTTTATCTATCTGCCAAAAAGATTTGTCAAGAAGATATCCCGGGAAATTTTGTAGAGTATGGGAAAGGAGGAAGCTCCGCTTTACTAGCTTGGGTGATTAGGCACCACAGCCATAGACCCCGCAAAGTCTACGTCCTCTTTGAAGAAAATCTTGATAAAGAAGCAGATAAGGCAAGTACTAGAACAGACGAAAGCTTACAACATTTGGGTGAAAAGCTTGAAGTTGGGGAATGTATTATTCCAGTTACTTTGTCTGAGAGTAACCTAGCTGCTTCCTTAAAGGAAGTTGGGGAAGTTGCATTGCTTTATATTCATGCCAATGGCGACTACAAGTCAACTATAAATGCACTTCGCAACTTATACAGTCAGGTTAGCTCAAAAGGTCTGATCCAGATTGAGGGCTATGGTCTTTGGGAAAGTTGCAGGCAGGCAGTTCATGACTTTGAGCAGGAAATACAGTCGTTCTTTCACATCCACATAATTGATCACACCGGAGCTTGGTTTACACCCGGGGAAAATAACCCAATTTTGCTATCCCAAGAAAAGCCAAGTTTCCCAGTTTCTAGAGTTTGCTTGGGCAAAGTTAGTTTAGCTCTGTTTCCCGATTGGGATCCCAGTTTCCAAGAAGCGACTATTTCCAGTCTGGAGCTTTTACTGGAGTTTATTCTGCTTAGCCCGATCCCTCAGGATTATGCCTTGATTGTATCCGCAGAGCTAGATTATGGAATGGCCGAGTCAATTCTGGAAACGGCAGCGGCTAACGTTACCCTCAAACTAACCGATTCAGGTTACGAGTTAAAGGAAGAGCCGTCTATTTCTCTGGTCAAAACTCTCAACTCGGAGCAGTGGAAACGGCTGCTGGCTCAGGTCAACTACCACTATCCTCTTGCTCACGAGCAGATCCCTGCTGGGGTCCGCCCTGCCTTAGATAGGGTACCTCGCTTTGAGCTGCCGTCTAGATAGAGACATCACAAGGGTGAATTTGTAGACTCGCAGAGGACCAAGCTAACCCGAAGAACGCAGCGACTCCATCAACTGCTGGGGCGTCATCTGCTCGTAG
>NZ_JANSJI010000228.1:0-1000 GCF_047462475.1 Synechococcus sp. H55.11 | reverse complement strand
CTTAGTCTGGGTGTCTCATGTGTCCGTTTTGCATTCCTGCAGTGCTGTCATCAAAGCGCCTGAATCGGCAACTGCCCCGAAAACGCCGCCTTGCATCTGGATCATCTTCAGAGCGGCGAGATAATTTCCATAGTCTGTGGCAGCTGTACAATCAGACAGCAGCAAACATTCATAGCCTCGGTCGTTGGCTTCTCTCATGGTGCTGTGGACACACACATCGGTGGTAATGCCTGTTAGAACCAGGTTCTGGATGCCTTTGCGCCTCAAGATTAGGTCCAGATCGGTGGCATAGAAAGCTCCTTTGCCCGGTTTGTCAATAATCACTTCTCCCGGCAGAGGAGCCAATTCCGGGATGATTTCCCAGCCGGGTTCCCCTCGCACCAGAATGCGCCCACAGGGACCGGGATCCCCAATTCCTGCCCCAATACGTTGACTACGCCAGCGCTTGTTTTCCGGCAGATCCGATAGATCAGGGCGATGACCTTCGCGGGTGTGCACGATGAAAAAACCCAAGGTTCGCATTGCCGCCAAAACCCGCCGAATCGGCTCTATGGGAGCGCGGGTGAGGGAAATGTCGTAGCCCATTCTGTGCACATAGCCACCTACTCCGCAGAAATCCGTCTGCATATCGATGATGAGCAGGGCGGTATTTTCAGGCCGCAAGTCACCATTGTACGGATAGGGATAGGGTTCTGCCGCAACGTGGTAGCCCATAGCACCTTTTCCGATTCACGTCACTGCCGAGCCCTGGCTGCACACCTACAGCGAGATCATTGACGTGCGCTCGCCGGCAGAGTTCGCTAAGGATCATAGGCCGGGGGCTATCAACTTGTCTGTGCTCTAAAATACAGAACGGGCAGAGGTGGGCACCCTCTACAAGCAGGTGGATCCCTTTACGGCCTGCAAGTGGGGGGCCAGCCTGGTGGCCCAGAACATTGCTCGCCACCTGCAGACCCACTTTGCTGACAAGGACCGGGACTACCACCCCCTCATCTACTGC
>NZ_JANSJI010000227.1:0-1005 GCF_047462475.1 Synechococcus sp. H55.11 | reverse complement strand
AGTCGATTGCCTCAGGATCGACGCCCAACTCCCGCAATTTTGCGGCTAGGCGCTGCTGCTCCTGACGGGCTTGGGCGAGGGCTGCCTCTGCCGCTTCGGCCCGCTGTCGCTCCTGCTCTACTTGTTCAATTCCCCACAGAAGCAAATTCCCGTCGGCAGTCCACCACCGCAACCAGTTGGCTTTGGTTTCCGCTTTTTGTCCGCGCCACACCCCCAAGAACAAGCCGATCTCCGGGATCCAATAGCGACCGTTTTCCTCAGCCGAGGCAGGGGCATAGCGACCGTCTTCCAGGCGATAGACATCCAGCTCGCCGGTTTTGGGATGAAAAATGACGTAAACAGGCACCTGCAAAATGCGCTCGTAGAAATACCATTTCCCGTAGGGGTAGTGGGGGTTAATCGAGTATTCGCCACCCTCGGTTTCGGAGATAAATTCCATCACAATGGCCGGGGGATCCCCCTCCAAGTGGGGGGTATAGCTGCGGCGAATCTCTCCTTCGGGCAGCGGCTGCACCCTGGGCACGTACAGCCAGTCGGGGGCTTTCACCACCACTTTGTCCCCGACAGTGCTGCACAGGCCAAAGTTGGAAGCGATCAAAGCCTCGGCGGGGATAAGCTGAGCCAGTTCCAAAGCCTCGCGCAGCGCAGCAGCCAAAAGGGGCTGTAAGGTGCTTTCCACAGGCTCATCCGGCAGCGGAAAGTCTTGCGGCAGTTTTTCCCATCGGATGGGGGGGAGAGAAGGGGTAAGGCGAACAGGAGAGAGGGCCATAGCCTGGAGTACCCCTAGAGGCAGGATGTGCAGATACCTCTTGGGATAACCCAAAAGGATCCCTGCTATCAACCTTCCCCTCTTCTGGGGTGCCGGGAAACGCTTCCGGATCCCTGGGGTGGACACAGCTCCCAGGATGACGTAGGGATCGTAGGTCAAGATACCCCGGCTGCCAGTTTCCACGGCTAGGGTATGCTGGTGGGCAGTGAGCAAGTTTCCCACCTCTTCTTTTGAGG
>NZ_JANSJI010000226.1:0-1013 GCF_047462475.1 Synechococcus sp. H55.11 | reverse complement strand
AAGGGATCCTTTCTGTGTGATGCTACAAACAGAGGCAGGCTAGGAGAGGGAACAGACCTTGCGAGTGGGGATCATCGGCACCGGCTACGCGGCTCGCTCACGGGCTGAGGCCTTGCGCAAAGATGGGCAAGTGGAGATTGTGGCTGTTGTCGGTCGATCCCCCGAGCGGAGTGCTACTTTTGCCGCCGAGTTTGGGGCTGCTGCCTATTTCGACTGGTCTTCTCTCTTCCGCGAGCAGCGGCTGGATCTGGTCTTTATCAGCACCATCAATCGGGATCATGGGGCCATTGCCCGCGCTGCGCTGGAAGCAGGGATCCACACTGTCGTTGAATATCCTCTTGCCCTCAGCCTTGCCGAAGCCCGGTCGCTGGTGCAATTGGCAGCCGAGCGGCGGTTGCTGTTGCACGTGGAGCACATCGAGCTCCTCAGCGGCATCCACCTGTTGCTGAGGCGGGAGCTGGAAGGGCTGGGCAAGTTGTTTGCCGTCCGCTACATCACCCTCACCGCCACCCACCCCGCCCCCGACCGCTGGACCTACCGGCCTGAGCTGTTTGGCTTCCCCCTCATGGGGGCTGTCTCCCGCATTCACCGCTTGGTGGACTTGTTGGGCAAGGTGGAGCGGGTGAGCTGTCAACTGCGCTACGACGGGCCGGATTTGCCCCAGCGCTACAGCAGTTGCTACTGCACAGCCCAACTGAGTTTTGCCAATGGGTTGCTGGCAGTGTTGACCTATGGCAAGGGAGACTCTCTGTGGTGCTCGCAGCGGCTACTGGAGTTCCACGGCCAGCGGGGGGGCCTGCTGATCAACGGCGAAGAGGCGATGCTGTTGCGCGCCGGCAGTGCCCACCCCTTGGAGACGGGATCCCGCCACGGCCTGTTCGAACAAGACACCCGCATGGTGCTGGATCACCTGCGCCACGGCAGCCCTCTCTACGTAGACACCGAAAAGATGCTCCATGCCCTCGCCGTGGCCGAGGCCGCCGAGCGATCCGCCCAAACCCAGCAGGTTGTCC
>NZ_JANSJI010000225.1:0-1014 GCF_047462475.1 Synechococcus sp. H55.11 | reverse complement strand
TCTCTCCTTCCTCTTGAATACCTGTACCCTATTTTAAATTAACAGGCTGTACCTCGGAAAATCTAAGCGCCATCTGGGCAGCGGGATCCTCCGGATCATCAAAGAAGATATAGATGTGGGCGATCCCGATGGCAAGGTGGTAGCGAATGAAGAATTCCAAGCAAACTCCTGGATCCCGAACCGTGGTAACAATACAGACTCTGGCCATATTGAATTCGAGCCTTTAGGCAAGTTGCTTGGTTCCTAACCAAGTGTTGATGGTGAAGCGGCTATCGTCAAAGGCTTGACTGGGGCCAAACACTGGCAGGATTTCGTGTATGCAACTGCTAGGGAAGAAGACGATGCTGTTGTTAGTTGGAATCACCTCATCATAGGTTCCATGGAGAATTGGTGGGTGGGGCTTCTGCCTTTGGGTATCGTAAATACGCAGCTCACCTCCTCGGTAGGGCTTGGGCTCTTTGTGAAAGTAGTACACACAGCTTACCTGACGGAAGGCAGTTTGGGGATAAGAATTATCGGTATGGGGAGTAAAGTAGCAGCCATCATGGCTGGCAATCATCTCCATCTCAAAAATTTGGATGTCGAAGTTATCAATGCCTAACTCGAGAAAGATTGTGGGAGCCACCGCGGCAATTTTCTCCCTCAGCAGGGATCCATACTCTTGAAAGTAAGCGTAATCTAGGCGTAAGGAGCGGCGAAACTTGAGAGACTCAGCCTCAGTGTTGTTTTGGCTATAGCTTCTCGAAGGGATAAACTTATCTTGATGAGCAATGGCATGCTGCAAGATGGCTTGGTTGACTTCAGCCGGCAGGAAGTTACCCAGCTTGACGTACTTACAAGGATAGAAGCGGGCCGGCTCTGGCGGATCCGGCTGAGAAAAAGTGAGGGATATCGGATTGGCAGCCAGCAGCAAGCCTGGGCCTAGTTCTCGAATGTAAGCCAAATCTTGCTCGGTTAGGGCTCTGTGTTGGGGATCCCAGCTCAAGAGATGGATCCCTTGGCTGAGCTTGGGAA
>NZ_JANSJI010000224.1:0-1019 GCF_047462475.1 Synechococcus sp. H55.11 | reverse complement strand
CAGGGATGAAGGATCCCAGGTAGTCTTTCTCAAGACAACGCAGCCATAAATCAAGCTGTGGACGACTCTGGGTTTCCCCACTCATAGACGCTCAAACTCCAAAAGATAGTAAATATGTTCCTCACCGCGTTCATCGCGAATGCGATAGCAGCGACCTGAGCGTGTACCTGTGGATGCAGAGAAGATCAAGCGATAGCCATCCACACTGTTGATTGGGTTTCGATCTAGAAGGTAAAGATGTCGCGTAAATTCTGCTTCTGTGTAGTCTGAGTTATTGAGGTGGAGAACATCGAAGACATCTCGCGCAGCTACACTTATGGAGTTAGGCAGTTGCTCCACACGCTTTCTCAGGTAGCCTGACGCAATTCTTGCTGCCTTCCAAATGAGCTGAAGGACAGCCTGGGGATCAGTCTCTTTGCTCTTGGCGGCTCTTGCTCGCTTGATCGCCTCAGCAATAGCACTGGGCCGCTGGGATCGGAAAATCTTGCGGTCAATACGCACCCCCTCTCTGGCAAAGTGCACTAAGATAGGAAAGGCCACAAAAATGTTGGGGTTCTCGGTAGGAAGCCAGGGCCGGTCTACCCGTTCCCCCACTTCGCGGGCCAGGTCTTCGAGGGAGGAGGTGGACAAAGCTTGCTGGGCTTGTTCAAGAGCTCGCCTCACCAGCTCCACTTGGGAGAGAGCTTTGTTGAGGGCAGAGCCACAGCTTTCTACCTGGCGGTTTACTGCTTGGAGATCTCCCCTTCTGCTAGCAGCTTGGGCACTGCCTACCGCTTTCGTCACTTTCTTAGTTAGCTCAACCAAGCTGGCCAGCTCGCCGTCAAGAGCTTTGAAAGACCCCTCAAACATTTTTCTTCCAATTTTTTGACAAGGTAGCACTGCCAGGGAATGAGATGCAAGACTCAGCCCCGGTTGAATTGCTCAGGGCATGCGCAGCTCCCCTTCCACCTCCAGGCGGGTGTAAGGGCCGACGGCGAGGAAGCGCTCCCCTAGCATTTCGGCAGCGGCAGGTTGGATCC
>NZ_JANSJI010000223.1:8619-18474 GCF_047462475.1 Synechococcus sp. H55.11 | reverse complement strand
GAGGGGATCTCCCCTCCAGACAGTAGCCTGGCATACAGGGAGAGGTTGTCTTTGGTGCTAGCCGACACCTGGTATCCCAACTGGTGGCAGGCCCTGCTCTTGGGCATGGTGCAGGGGATCACTGAATTTCTGCCCATCAGCAGCACGGCGCACCTGCGGGTGGTTCCGGCTTTGCTGGGCTGGCCAGATGCAGGCGCTTCCTTTGCGGCGGTAATCCAGTTGGGCAGCTTGGGGGCGGTGTTGATCTACTTTGCCTCTGATCTGCGCCAGGTGCTCCTTGGCTCCTGGAAGGCTTGGCAGGAGCGAGATTTCCAGCAGGAGTCTTGGCGGCTGCTCATAGGGATCCTGGTGGGGACGTTGCCGATTGTGGTTGCCGGATGGGCCGTCAAGGCCATTTGGGGATCCCCACCCCGCCAGTTGGGGGTAATTGCTGCTGCCGCCATTGGCTTGGCGCTGGCTTTGGGCTGGGCGGAACGGGTGGGGAAACGCCGGCGAGATCTGCACAGCCTGGGCATTGGGGATGGGCTCTGGGTGGGGCTGGCCCAGGCTTTGGCGTTGATTCCAGGGGTATCCCGCTCCGGTGTGACGCTGACGGCGGCTCTGTTGCTGGATTTGCAGCGCTCGGCTGCCGCCCGCTACTCCTTTTTGCTAGGGATCCCGGCCCTCTTTTTGGCGGGGGTGGCGGAGTTCATCTCCGAGTTTAAGGCAGAGGCGCTGCTGTCGCAGGGGTTGGGGACGCTCTCGGCCTTTGTTTTCTCCTACGGGTCCATCGATTGGCTCATTCGATTTTTGCAGCGCAGCAGCACCTGGCTGTTTATCGCCTACCGGATTGGGTTTGGCCTGTTCATTTTCCTGGGACTGGCCCTGGGGTTCTTGCAACCTTAAGCCGACTTAGCGCTTTGGGCAGGTACTCCCCTAGGTGGGCCGGATCCACCCCTGTTAGACCCCGCTCCCCCGCCAACTGGATAGCGGCTTGGGCATGCCACCACACTCCGGCACAGGCACAACTGAGCAGCTCCGCGATCCCCATCAACTGACCCAGTTGGGCCCTTCTGCGCGCCACCAGGCCGCCGATTAAGCCAGTTAGGACATCGCCGCTGCCACCGCGGGCCAAAGCCGGTGTGCTCTCCGGGTTGACCCAGCATTCCCCCCTAGGAGAGGCGATGACCGTCCGTGCTCCCTTTAAAACCACCACTGCTCCACTCTGGGCTGCCGCCTTTTGGGCTGCCTCCATGCGATCCGCAAGCGGGATCCCTGGAAAAAGCCGGCGAAACTCCCCCAGGTGGGGGGTGAGGATGGCTTGGATCCCGTTTTCTTGCAAGCGCTCCACCCCCATCTCCGCCAGGGCATTGAGGGCATCGGCGTCGATAACCCAAGGGATCCCGGCCCAATCCCGCAGCAAGCTCTCCAGCAGCAGCCGGCGGGTTTCTCCTAGGCCGGGCCCCACCGCCACCGCCTGGAAAGGTTTTTCACCCAGCGGCGGCAGAGCCGGGATCCCTTCCCAGGGGTGAACCAAGGCTTCCGGCAAAGTGCTGTGAATGAGCCCCTTCAATTCCGCCGGCACCGCCAGGGTTACCATGCCCACGCCACTGGCGCGGGATCCCAGCCCGGCCAACACTGCCGCCCCGGCATAGGCCGCCGACCCTGCGACCACTAGCAGGGATCCCTGGCGATATTTGTGGGTATCCAAAGGCGGGTCAGGGGGAAAATGCGGCCAAGGGTTCAGCAACAACTGGGGAGCCGCCTCTGCCGGGCAGACCCAAGGGGGGATGCCAAAATCAAGGCGATGCAGCCGTCCCACCCAGGGCAGAGCCGCCTCCTGCCACAGGCCCCGTTTCCAGAGGCCGAGGGCATAGGTGTGGCTGGCGCGGATGCAGCAGCCCCAGATCTCACCTGTCTGGTCGTTGAGGCCAGAAGGCAAGTCCAGGCTGAGGATGGGAATGCCGCTGCCGTTGGCCCACTCCACCGCCCCCGCCCAGGGATCCCCCAGGGGCCGGTTTAGGCCAATGCCAAAGAGGGCGTCGATGAGCAAGTCGCAGTCGGCCAACGCCTCCACTCGCTCTACAAACTCCGCCCCTAGAGCCCTGAGGTAGCGGGCGTGGTCGGCGGTTAGGGGTTTGAGATCCGGCTTCCCCAGCCAAACCTTTACCCCCTTTTGGGCTAGCCGCAGCTCTCGCCCAACCACCAAGCCGTCGCCGCCATTGTGCCCCGTGCCGCAGAGGATGCCGATGCGCTGCGCCTGGGGAAAATCCTGCCGCAACCGGGCAAAAACGGCCAGCCCCACCTTCTCCATGAGGGCGGCCACGGGCATGCCGGCAGCGAAGATCTCCTCCTCGAGGCGCCGCATCTGCGCCGAGCTGACCAGGGCGGTGGCCGGGTCAAGGGAGTTGAGGACGCTGCGCTGCTGAGGCAAAGAGGGCTCTGTCATGGCGGTCATGGCTGAGGGGGGCTTATGGAGCTCAGCTCGATCACATTCCCGTCGGGATCCCGAACAAACACAGCCGCCCGCCCGGAAGCGCTGGGCTGCACCTCGTAGCCTGCCTGCAGCAAGCGGGCCTTTACCGCCTCCAGATCTTCCACTCCCAGCGCCACGTGGGGATGGCGCCCCCACTTCGCCTTGCTGCCACGACTGGCTTGCTGCCCTTGGTCAAGTGGCTCCTCAGTGACAATCAAATGAATCTGCGAAGACCCCACCTGGTACCAAGCGCCGGGAAAGTTAAAGGGAAACCGTTCTGCCTTGGGGATCCCGAGCACGGTTCCGTAGAAATGCTCGGCCCTGGCCAGATCGCTAACCCAAAGGGCGGTGTGCAGGTGCTGATAGGTGCTCATGACGTTGCTTGGGCGCAAGTTCCTGAAGCTGTCGAGAGAAAGTGTAAGGATTTTCTCCAAAAGACCTGTTCCGCCTGTGCGCTAAGGTGGAACTAGGGCAGCGGCGACGAGAATATCCTCTATCTTGCTTCTTGCCTAGGGGTTGGTCTATGGGATCCCGCACCAAGTTTTTCGGCACCGTCTTGGCCATGCTGGCCGTCAACAGCATCTACATGCAATTGCAGCAGCTTGCCCTGCGGCTGGAAGAAGAGGTAAACCCGGCTCCCTCAGAGCAGGCTGCTCCAGAGTCCCAGAGCAACGCTCAGCCGCCGGATCCCTGGGGTCATCTGGCCCAAGTTTTCCGGCATTGGGTCGAGGCCAGTCCCCTGTAACCCTAGCCTCCGAGCCAAGAGGCAGTTTGCAAAGGGGATCAAACCCCGTACCATAGAGGAGCAGGCTCCCCTTTCTTGCGGTTCACAGTTCGGATACTCACCATGACTCAGCCGTCAGCAGCCTCTGGGCAAAAGCCGATTGTTGTCGCCCCTTCGATTCTTTCGGCGGATTTTAGCCGCTTGGGGGAAGAAGTGCGGGCGGTGGACGAGGCGGGAGCCGACTGGATCCACGTGGACGTCATGGATGGCCGTTTTGTGCCCAATATTACCATCGGCCCGCTGGTGGTGGAAGCGCTGCGCCCGGTTACGGCCAAGCCTCTGGACGTCCACCTGATGATTGTGGAGCCGGAAAAGTATGTGGCCGACTTTGCCAAGGCGGGGGCCGACATCATCTCCGTTCATGCCGAGTCCAGCTCTACCATTCACCTGCACCGCACCCTCAGCCAAATCAAGGATCTGGGCAAACAGGCAGGTGTGGTGCTCAACCCCGCTAGCCCCCTGGAGCTGATCCAGTACGTGCTGGATTTGGTGGATCTGGTCTTGATCATGAGCGTCAACCCCGGCTTTGGCGGCCAGAGCTTCATTCCGGGGGTAGTGCCCAAAATTCGCCAACTGCGGGCCCTGTGCGACGAGCGCGGTCTGGATCCCTGGATTGAAGTAGATGGCGGCCTCAAGGCCAGCAACGCCTGGCAGGTCATCGAGGCGGGGGCCAACGCCATTGTGGCCGGCTCGGCAGTGTTCAAGGCCAAAGACTATGCGGAGGCTATTCGCGCTATCCGCAACAGCCGTCGCCCGGAGCTGGTAACGGTTTGATTTGAGCTTATCGATTGGGGAAACCCATGCTCTTGAGCCCCTCTTAGGCCAAGGCACAAAAGAGAGGGAAGAAGACCTAGCGCCCCTCAATCTTGGCCCATTGCGAATGGCCACAGCTCAGCGGCAGGGATCCCTTCTGGTGGTGAGGACGGGCTCGAAATTCTAGCGCAGAGCGGCGGTCTTCTTCTGGGCAGCCGCAGGGGCTGCACCATCCTCTACGGCAGTCTGGCTGAGGCAATGCGGAGGGGCAGAGGGGGGAACGATTGGCTGAGGCGAGGTAGGGCTGAAAAAAACTTGGCAAAAGGGCAGGCGGCTGTTGCGCTGAATGTCAGCAAGGTAAGGAGAAGGGATGGTGCCCCAGTAGGCGCCCAGCACCTGCCGGTCGGGATCCTCCGGCAGCACCTGGTAGTGCAACATCAAGCGGTTATCGGGGAACCAAGCGCGAACAAGCCTTTGCAGTTGCCTCAAATTGAAGCCCGGCTCTTCCGGGTTATGAATCAGGTGCATCCCCGCCAAGCGTCCGCCGACAAAATAGGCTTGCACATAAAACCCGCGGGCATAGAGGGGGGGCTCTGAGGGATCCCGCGATGAAGGGGCATCCGGCAGGTAGAGGGCCTCACCGCCTGGGCGCAGTTGCCAGCGGCTCCAGCGGGGATCCTCGCGGTCGCTAGCAATGGTCTCCCAATTGTTGGCGCGGGCGTAGCTCAAGAAGCGCTCCTCCACCATGCCCAAATAGAGCATTTCCATTTGTAGGGGCAGTCGGGCCCGCGTTTGCAATAGGGGCAGAGTGCGCACTTCTCCCTGCTTGAGCACCAAAACTTCCGCCAAGGCAGGGCGCGGTTCCCACGCCAGCAGCGCCGCCAGGATACCGGCTCCGAGGGCTCTGCCAAGGCCGGCCAGCCCTCGCCGTGCCGAGGCCCGCAGCAACAAGAGAAGGAGTTTGACAGGGGGCAGCTCAAATCGAGGCTGCGCCCCGCCCAACACGGCAACGGAAGCAGAGACGTAAGATGAGATCACGGGGAAATTCGAAGAGCCGGGAAGACAATAGAGGCTATGGATGTCCTATTTTATCCACAGCGCTAGGGTTCTTTGAAAATTTTAATCTGCTGCCCTGGGTGAACTTTCTTGCCGACAGCGGATGGATCAAAACCGGTCTCCAAATGGGCGCGACTGCCGAGAACCTCCCTCCTCGACCGCAGGGCCGGGGCTCGTCGTCATTGCTGGCCCCACCGCCACCGGCAAGTCGCGCCAGGCGCTGCTGCTGGCCCAACGGCTGGGATCCCCGCTGTTAAACGCCGACTCTCGCCAGGTGTACCGGGAGTTCGACATCGGCACCGCCAAGCCCACTCCCGCCGAGCGGGCCCTTTGGCCCCACGAGTTGATTGACTTTGTGGATCCCCGCCACACCTACACCGTGGCCGAGTTCCAACGAGCGGCCCAAGCCCGCATTGCCGAGGCCCATCGGCAGGGACAGACTCCCATTCTGGTGGGGGGGACGGGGCTTTACATCCAATCCATCACTGCAGGGCTGGGGATCCCGGCAATTCCCCCTCAGCCCCAGTTGCGCGCTCAATTGGAAACTTGGCCGCCCGAGATCCGCTACGCCTGGCTGCAGCAGTTGGATCCCGTGGCCGCTCGGCAGATCCACTCTCATGATGAAGTGCGCACCCTGCGGGCCTTGGAAATTATTTACACCACCGGGAAACCGGCCTCTTGCCTACGGCAGGCCCATCCTCCCCACTACCCCATCTTGATCTTGGGGCTGCGCTGCTCGATGCCCCGTCTGGAACAACGTATTGCCCGGCGCACGGCGGAGATGATGGAGAGGGGGTGGATCGAAGAGGTAAAAACTCTGCGGGAGCGCTATGGGCCGGACTTGCCCCTCTTGCAAACTTTGGGCTATGCGGAGATCGGCGCTTACCTAGAAGGGCGGATCCCAGAGGCGGAGCTGCAGCCTTTGATTGTGCGGCGCACCCGCCAGTTTGCCAAGCGGCAGATGACCTGGTTTCGGGCCATGCCAGGGATCCAGTGGCTGGACTGCGAGGCCGAGGATCTGCCCGAGCAGATCTGGGAGCGGGTTAAAGCCTGGATGGCAGCTCAGACCACTGCTGAAACCACTCCCGCCGCCGCTGAGCATCGGCTTTCCGATCGGTGAGGATCTCCAACACTCGCACCCCTTGGGCGGGCAAGGGATCCAAGGCTTGGGCCAGCTCTTCCCAAGTCTCTAGCCGCCGGTGGGGAATGCCATGGGCCTGGCAGAGGAGGGCAAAATCCACCGCCTGGGGAGTGGCGAAGTAGGGCTCAAAGGGTGGGCCCGCCTCAGCAATGGGCAGCAGCTCGAAAATCCCACCCCCCCGGTTGTTGATGAGGAGGATAGTCAGGGATCCCTGCAGGTAAGGGCTAAGCCGCAGGCCGCCGCAGTCGTGCAAAAAGGCCAGATCCCCGGTCAGCAGCACTGTTGGCCGATGGCGGTGGGCCACCCCGAAGGCGGTCGAGAGAATGCCGTCAATGCCGTTGGTGCCGCGGTTGAAGTAGGGCCGGATGCGGCGGTCGTTGGGCGGCCAAAACCACTCCACATCCCGCACCGGCGTGCTGTTGGCAATCACCAGGGGCGTCTCCGGCGGCAGGTGGTGGGCCAGCCACCAGGCGATCTTGCCCTCAAACCACTCCGGCAGGTCAGCCATGGTCTGGTCTAGGGTGGCGCGGATTTGCGCTTCGGCTGTCAGCCAGCCCTGCAGAAAAGCTGTTCGGGGGGCTGGAGTTTTGAATGTTGCTTCCGGGATCCCGGCGGCCAGCTCTTCCACAGCAAAGGGCAAATGGGTGGTGGGGTTGTGCAGAGGATCCCCGTTCTCGGGCCGGAGATCGAGCAGCCAGGTGCGGGGGCGAGCTTTGGCCAGGGTTTGCCGCAGCGCTTTGCTGGTGGGCAGGGATCCCAGTTGGATGACTTGTTCCGGCCAGAGCTGGGGGCCATCCCGCTGCAGGAGGAGGTCATAGGTGGTGATGAGATGGGGGTTGAGGGAAGCGTAGTTGCGCAGAGGGGAGAGTCCCTCCGCCAACACCGGCCAGCCCAGGGCCAGCGCCAAGCGGGCCACCGCTTCTGCATAACGCTGGGGATCCGCCGGTTGGGCCGGCCCCGCCAAGATCACCCCCCGCTCACAGCCGCGCCACTCCTGCCAAAAGGAAGCTGTTGACGCGAACGCAGAACCGGCAGCCAGGCCAGATGGGGGGATAACCCCGCGGAAAAAGGTCTTCTCAAACTCCGGATCTTCCTGCAAATGAACCAGGGGCGCAGTGCTGCCATCGGCAACGGGAGCTAGGGGATCTCGCAAGGGCACATTCAAATGCACAGGGCCGGGAAAGGGGTAAAGCGTGCGCTCCCAGGCGTGAACCAGGGCTTGGCGGAGATAGGCCAGGGCTTCTGGCTCCGCGCTGGGCAGGGCCAATTCCGCTTGCCAGTTGGGGTAGTGACCGTAGAGCTTCACCTGGTCGATAGTCTGCCCGGCGCGGCAGTGGCGCAGCTCTGGGGGCCGATCCGCCGTCAGGATCAACAGGGAAAACCCACTTTCGGCTGCCTCAAGGAGAGCCGGGAAAAAATGGGCGCCGGCGCTGCCGGAAGTACACACCAGAGGGATGGGCTGCCGAGTTCGCTGGGCCAAGCCGAGGGCAAAAAAGGCCGCCGACCGCTCATCCAGCACCGGAATGGCCTCGATCTCCGGATGCTGCGCCAGGGCATAGGTGAGGGGGGCAGAGCGGGATCCCGGGCACACCACCGCCACCCGACAGCCCAGCCGGCTCAGGGTCTCGGCCAACAGGGATCCCCAGAGGGCGTTGAGGTTGCGCCAATCCAGCCGCCTTGGCGAGACAAAGTTTTCACCGGTCACAGCGGAGACAACGTGTTGAGATCAAATCGGGATCCCGGCGGCAAAAAGTGAAGGCGGGCATTGTGCAGCCGAAAATACTCGTCCGCTGCCGCCTCCTGAACGGTCGAGTACAGTTGCGTCCCGTCCACAATCGTCACCGTGCCCAAGCCGATTACCTCCATCACATTGTTGGCCTGGATCACCACCGCCGTATTCTCATCGATGCCGATGCCCAGGCACTGGGGGTAGTGGGCCACCGCTGTAACCAACCGCACCAGGCGATTGCGCTGATGGAAGTGCTGATCGATGATGACGCGAGGCAAAAGGCCCAGGCCCGTCTTCACCGTTACAATTGCCGGCGTGGGAGGTTCCCCGCTGTAGCCGCGGGAGATCATCTGCTGTCCCAAGGCAGAAGCTCCGGCGCTGGTTCCGGCAATCACCGTCTGTCCTCGCTGCCACTGCTGCCGAATGGCCTCCATCAACTCGCTGTGGGCCAGCACCTCCGCCAGCCGCTCCTGATCCCCACCCGTGAAGTAGATGCCGGTGGAGGAGCGGATTTTCTCGACGTTATCGGGATCCCTCGCCTCCATCGGGTTGCGGATATCCAGCACCTGCAGGCTGGCCGCCCCCATCTGCTGAAAAATATTGGCGTAGACCTCCCCCAGCACCGCCGGGATCCCAGAAGCCGCAGGCACGATGGTGATGTGGGCCGACCTTCCCCCCGCTCGGCGGAAGAACTCCCAAAGGATGTGGCATTCCTTTTCCTTGTCCTCTGCTCCCCCAACGGCAATGAGGTCGGAACGGGCGATGCTGGGATCCCTCACGGTAGGGTAGGGTTGGGCAGCGTGGGTCGGGGTGGAAGGAACTCCGTTCCACCCCAGCTCACGGTGGGCAGCAGAGACATCAGGCAAATGGGGCATGGAGCGCGAGAAAGATTAAAATGGACACATTTCACTTTCACTATGCTACGGCTTGAGATTCGGTTTGGCGCAGCCCCATTCCAGATTTCACGGCGGAGCTAGGAGTGGGTTAGGGGTCGCGAAAGGGGGAATAATGTTCATAAGAACACCCCTCGTTTCGTCCTTCGGTTACCCAGCGGGAGCATCCATGGCCAGAAAACCTGACGGATACCTTGTCCACATCATGCTGGAAGGTGGACAAACCATGCAAGTGCGGGTCAAAGAGGCCAGAGAATACACAGAGTTGATCAACAACCTGATGGTGGGCGGCGAAGAGTTCATCACCTTGCCCAAGCAGATGGACAATGAGTACATGATTGTGCGTCCGCAGCGGGTCTCGGGCGTGTCGGTGGAGGCGATCTACGCTTCCAGCGTCGGCATCGACCTATAGAGCTCAAGGTCAGGGATCCCTTGAGGGTCGTCGGCCTAAGTTGCAACACAAAGCCCCCACCACCGGGGGCAGGGGCTGCCAGAGAACTAGACCCCGCAGGATCTAGAACTTCCCTACCGACAGGTTAGATCTGCGGGGGCAGGATCACCTTGTCGATGACGTGGATGACGCCGTTGACGGCCTCGATATCCGCGGTCACCACGTTGGCATCGTTGACCTTGACTCCATCAGCCAAAGAGATCTCCACAGGGGATCCCTCGACCGTGACCACTTCCCCAGCTTTCAGATCGTTGGAGAGAACTTTGCCGGGCACCACATGGTAGGTGAGAATCTGGGTCAATTGCTCACGGTTTTCCGGCAAGAGCAACTTCTCCAAAGTGCCTTCCGGCAGCGCTGCAAAGGCCTCGTCGGTGGGAGCAAAAACGGTGAAGGGGCCTTCCCCAGCCAGTACCTCCACCAAGTCGGCAGCCTCCAAGGCTTGGATCAACGTGGTGAAAGAGCCGGCCTCAGCCGCAACATCCACAATGGTTTTGCCGGTAGCAGCAGCGGTTTTCACGCTTTCAGAAGTTGCGCCGTAGCTGCCGGCAATGACCGCAGGGGCTGCAACCAACGTGGTGGCCGAGACAACAGCT
>NZ_JANSJI010000223.1:6541-8519 GCF_047462475.1 Synechococcus sp. H55.11 | reverse complement strand
AGCAATCCAAAACAAGCTAAAAAAAGATCCCTTGAGGCTGAGGGATCCGTTACGTTTACTTACATTTATTGTTTTGTTTGTTCAAGTTAGCGATCCATTGGCAGCGCAAAAGCCGACGCCCTCGACGTGTCGGGCGAAGGGATCAACGAGCTGGTGATCTCGTAACGATCTCGGCCGTCGTGCCTACTCTTCTTCTGCCTCGAAGTCTTCGCTGTAGTCGTCCCCGATCAAGTCGTCGATGTCGTCGATG
Organism: Synechococcus sp. H55.11; assembly: GCF_047462475.1. Taxonomy (NCBI): domain Bacteria; kingdom Bacillati; phylum Cyanobacteriota; class Cyanophyceae; order Synechococcales; family Synechococcaceae; genus Synechococcus; species Synechococcus sp. H55.11. The sequence continues at coordinate 8,269 of NZ_JANSJI010000223.1, read as the reverse complement.
TCTTCTTCCAAAACAGCCCCAGAGACTTCAATAGGCTGCTCGATCAACCGGCCTTGCTGGCGCAACCAATCGAGAATGGAAAGGCTACTAGGGGAGGGCACCACTGTTGGCGGTTGATTGCGGGGTTCTTCGCGTAGAGAGGGATTGAAGTACATGCCGTACGCAGAAGGGGTAGTTATCGACAAAGAGAAAGCCGCCTGGGCTGATCCCAGCCCAACAGAGAGATGCAGGCTTGCCATCAGCTGTCTTTTAGCTTAGCCTACCGCTGCCAGGCTTGCAAAAAGCGGTGCAGCACCTGCTCCAGCTCAACGGCTCGTGCCGCCTTGAACAGCAACCGATCCCCGGCTTGCACCTGATCTAGCAAAACTTGCAGCACTGCCGCTGCATCCCCGCAGCGTTCTGCCTGGGCTGCCGGTTTTTGGTCGAGCAGCGGCTGCATTTCTCCTTCCGGATCCAGGAGCAAAACCCAATCCAACCCCAAAGGGGCAGCCGCTCGTCCCACCTCTGCATAGAGCTGAGGTGCATGCTCTCCCAGTTCCCGCATGGGGCCGAGAACGGCCCAGCGTCGTCTCCCTGGGGTTTGGGCCAATAGGTGCAGAGCCGCTATCATCGCTTCCGGCGAGGCATTGTAGGTTTCATCCCAGATTTCCACATCTCCTGCCAGCTTGAGATGGCGATTGCGCCCCTCCAGAGGCGTGGGCAAGGCGATGGGTTCTCGGAGCGGCTCCCAATCCAGCCCCAAGCTGCGCACAGTCGCCAGCACCCCCATCCAGTTGAGGGCGTGGTGTCTTCCGGGCAGGGGCACCGGCAGGGTCAGGCCCGCCACGGTTACCGTTTGGGCTTGGGGATCCCATTCTCCTCGCAGGTCTCCTCGCTCCAGGCCATAGGTGAGGGTTGGTCCCGACCCCAGGCCGGCGGCGGTGGACAACAGCAAGGGATCTTCTCCGTTGAGCAGGGCCACTCCCTGCCCCAGCTCCTGTAGCAGCTCGCACTTGGCGGCGGCAATGGCGGCGCGGGATCCCAGCCTGCCGATGTGGGCGGTGCCGATGTGGGTAATCAAGGCGTGGGTGGGCCGGGCCATCTGCGCCAGGCGGCGAATTTCCCCAGGGCCGCGCATGGCCATTTCCAGAACCGCAAACTGATGTTCCGGCTGCAGCCGCAGCAGCGTTTGCGCCACGCCAATGTCGTTGTTGTGGTTAGCCTCGCTTTTGAGAACGCTGCCGTAGCGGGATAGGGCAGCCGCCAGCATTTCCTTGGTGGTGGTTTTGCCGGCTGAGCCGGTGATGGCCACCACCGGGATGGAGAATTGCTCCCGCCAGCCCCTGGCAAGGCGCTGATAGGCCCTCAGCGTGTCTGAAACCTGAAAATGAGGGCCTGAGGTCGGACGCTGGCTGATGACGGCAACAGCTCCCTTGCTCAGGGCTTGCGGAATAAAATCGTGTCCGTCGAAGCGTTCCCCCCGCAGCGCCACAAAAACGGATCCCGGCTGCAACTGGCGGCTGTCGGTGCAGAGGGCCTGAACCGGCAACCCCAACAGATGGGGATCTCCCCGGAGAGGGGTTTGCAGCAGATCGGCTACAGCTTGTAAGGTCAGCATCGGGCATTCTTCATAATCATTTCAAGTCATTGAGACAGTTCCCAAGCGCTCCCTCACCCCCGGCCCCTCTCCCAGCGGGAGCGCTCCCTCACCCCCGGCCCCTCTCCCAGCGGGAGCGCTCCCTCACCCCC